>RFIV01000261.1 GCA_003695085.1 Gammaproteobacteria bacterium | reverse complement strand
GGCTCATGCAGGGCGATCTCCCGGACTTTGGCAATCTTTTCATCATCCAGATCGGCCGCATCCAGTATCAGGTCCTCGACCAGAAGGTCGTCCCCGTCCGCTTCGGTATGCTGATAATTGGCGATGGAGTCCACCCGGGAGGAATATGGCGTTTGCCAGGCTTCATCGGTCAGGGTCTTGATGAAGGTGAGTGTTTCCCGGGTGAAGACGTTGCCATCCCTGGGTGCCACCACGATGGCGACGTTTTCATTCTTGTTGAAGATGTTCTGCATCTTCTCGTAGGCGATCAGCTGCGGGAAGTCTTCATCGAAGTAGATCTTGTAATCCCCGCGGAAATACAGGTTCTTGGCGCCGTAACCGGCCGCACCGACCAGCAGGATGCCGATCAGCAGTGACAGCCAGGGGCGCAGGAGGATGGTGTCCAGCCAGAAACGTTTCATCGGGCGTTTTCCTGTGCGTGTTGTGGCGAGTTGAGGCGTTCGAGTTCTTGTTTGAAAAGTGTCTGACCGATGCGGTGCCAGACTTCGCGATAATCATGCTCGCCGGAGAGCGGACGCCAGCCCATGCCATCCAGCAGCAGGTTGATGTTGAACAGGGAGGCCTGTTCCCGGTCCAGTTCCTTCAGGTTGGAGCTGGCTTCGGCGGACAGGAGGGCGCTGGTGCCGAAGGCCGTGGCCCAGTGGGCGAACATGAGCTGCTGCGGGCTGACGCCAGCCGGGACGGTGAGATCCCCGGCGGCAATGGCGGCCTGCATGAGCGAGGTGCTGAGGCTGAGGATGTCCTGCTCCAGTTGCTGCATCTGAACCATGCGCGCCGGACTGGTTTTTTCCACGACAGCCGGCGTCTTGGCAGACAATACACACATGAACAGGGTGGGGTGCAGACGAGCATACAACTGGTAGGCAAAGTGACCGGCCAGTGCACGTTCGCGGCTTGAACCCTCGAAGGCCAGGGCGCGGTTGAGATAACCCATTTCCGTGCGCATGGCGCGGATGCACAGGGCCGTGATCAGGTCTTCCTTGCTGCTGAAATGGTTGTACACCGTACCCTTGGAGTAGGCACACCGGTTGACGATCTTGTCCATGGTCAGACCGGCAAAGCCATACTGCTCAACCACCTGTTCGGCAATGTCCAGCAGGTGAGCTTCACGCTCCGCCACGTTCACCCGGCCATTTTTCTTGAAACGGCGGATGGGACAGGCGTCATCGCGCCGTTGTTCGCGTTTGCAGAAAACCATCTGTGATCCTGAATTGACGATTCGTCAAGTTGACGAATCGTCAATCATACTCCTGTTCAGTAAAAGTGCAAGGGGGCGAACGGGAAGAGTGGGGTCAGATACCCGATCAGATACCCGAAATGATGAAATCCAGGGCGGCAATAATGTCTGACCTGTAAGCGGACAGATCCTCTATTTCAGCGCCCAGTGACTGTCTGTCGATGCCGGCAATTTGCGGGGTGAGCACGATGAATGTTTCACCTTGCACCTGAACTTCCGGGCACAGTTTGTTGATAGCGGCTCGCCCGGCACGTGCCCGTGGGGTAAGGGGGAGGACGACGGTCGTGCGCAGGTCGCTCAGAAGGTCATTCTGGATATCGGGAAGGTAAGGATACGTGTCTCGGGTGCCTGTGTTGGGGTTTTCATGGACACGGAACTGCGCCATTAAAAGCGCTTCAAATCGTCGCTGAAGGTGCCCTTTTCGCTTACGATTTCGTTATAGGCCTGGATGGCGGCCTTGTTGTGCTCTTTCCATGCGTCCCGAAGCCTGGCGCCGACGCGTTCAGCCAAGGCAGCTTCAAGTGTTGCAGACAGGTTGATATTCATCGCCCGGGCTTTCGCCAGCAGGTCTCGATTGATACTGACGTTGGTGGGTTTCTTGGGGGCGTGCCTGTCGAAAGCTGTATACATTGCGGAGTTTCTCTGCTGTATATGCACATAGATTATGCGCATTGAACATACGGGGCAAGCCGGGGATCGGGTTGAGAAGGCCTACTTCACCCCCAACTCCCGCAGCCGCTTGTACAGCGTATTCCGGCTGATACCCAGCTCCCGCGCGGTGCGGGAGATGTTGCCCTGCATTTGCTGGTAGACGTCCAGCGTGCGGTCCTTCGGCTTTTCGGGAGGCGTGGCGGTCGGCTTTGGGTTGTGAATGAAAGGCTGCCCCGCAGTACCGGCGCTGTGCATTCTCGCCTCTGCTGTGTGCGCCACTTCAATGGGTGAATGATTCGGGTGCAATGGCGGTGCCGTTTGCTCGGGCGGTACCAGTTTGGCATCGGGTGACAGCTGCGATCGGATATCGGCAAAGAAGTCATCCGGCAGGTGCCAGCTCTGAATGGGTTCATCGTCCGCCAGGGCCAGGGCAATCTTGATCACACTCACCAATTGGCGGATGTTGCCCGGCCAGGGGTGTTGGGCGAAGAGAGCCAGGATCTCCCCGGGCAGGTGTTCAGGCTGTTCAGGCGTGCGGTACAGGCGGTGAATTTCCCTGAACAGTGCCGCCCGGTCTGTTCGGTGGCGCAAGGGGGGCAGTTCCAGATTCAGGCCGCTCACGCGGTAATACAGATCCTGCCGGAACTGGCCGGCGGCCACGTCTTCGCGCAGGCTGCGGTTGGTGGCGGAAATCAGCTTGATGTCCACTGCATAGGAGTCGGTGGAGCCGAGGGGGGTCACCTTGCGTTCCTGCAGCACGCGCAACAGGCGGGCCTGCACCTTGAGCGGCATTTCGCCGATTTCATCCAGAAACAGCGTCCCCTTGTGGGCTTTGCGAATGAGGCCGATGGCCCCCTTGCTGCTGGCCCCGGTGAAGGCGCCTTTCTCGTAACCGAACAGTTCCGACTCCACCAACTCGCCGGGAATAGCGGCGCAGTTCACTGCAATCAGCGGGTATTTGTTGCGTGAGCTTTGCTCGTGCAGCGCCTTGACGAACTCCTCCTTGCCCACGCCGGTCTCGCCATGAATGAGGATGGGGATGTCCTTCTCCATGATGCGGCGGGCATGGCCGATGCAGCGCTCCACCTGCGGATCACCAAAACTGATGCGCTCCAGCGGGATGTAGCCTTCGGCCTTGCTGGCGGAAGGTTTGGGCTGACGGAAGTCTGCAGGGGCGGTGACCGGCTTGCGCGGGCGCTTGATGAGGCAGTGCATGGTGTATTTGCCCAGTGCGCGCAGCTCCAGCGGCTGAGTTTCCGGGTGGTGCTTGAGGGCCTGCAGGGGGCAGTCGAAAATGCTGCTGATATGGGCCAGGGTAATTTCCTGCCCCAGAAGCAGGCCGGCACGTCGGTTGGCGGAGATGATCACGCCATCCTCATTGAGTACCAGCAGGCCGGACCAGGGGCTGTCAATGGTGTTCAGGTGGGTATTGAAGGTGAGCAGGAAATTCTCGTCGCCAAAGGTGTTGATGATCAGCCGGTTCTCGATGGACTGGGCCATCAGCTTGACCATACCCAAAGTGTGCGCCTGCGGCAGGTAGGTATCGCTGGAGACATCCAGCACCCCCAGCAGATCCCGGTGGGCGTTATAGATGGGCGAGGCTGAGCCGGTCATGAACCGGTTGGCCTTGAGAAAGTGTTCATCACGTTGAATCTGCACGGCCTGCCCGGTCGCCAGTGCCGTGCCGATGGCGTTGGTGCCGTGATACTGCTCCAGCCAGTTGACGCCCTGCTGAAAGTACTGCTTGTGGGGCGTGTCGAGAAAACGCGGATCGCCCCAGCTGTTGAGCAGATGCCCCCGGCTGTCGGTGAGCAGGATCAGGCACTGGCTGTTGGAAAGAATGTTGTCGTAGTAGGGCAGCACTTCATTGCTGGTGGTTTGCACCAGATAGCGGTGTTCACCCATGAGGTTGTTCAGGTCGCCGGAGCTGAGGGTTTGCAGGTACGGCAGGCTGGTATGGTCGAGTCCGAACTCGCGGCACCGCTCCCATGAACGGCGGATGAGCGTGGTGTGGGACGGCTCGGTGTGCTCGGTATCGTTCACGAAAATTCCCTTTCTTTAATTGTTATTTTCAGTGGCGAACGGCCATACAGGCGTTTCGTCCTCACCCGTGCCTCGGAACAGGTCTCCGGTACATCGGGCGCCCTGTTCAGTGTTCAGGTTATTGTTCACACCTGTTCAATGTCAACACAAAAACAACAGACCATCGTTCCAAAATGAACACTTTTTTGCGCGCATGCAGGCGGAAGGGCTGGGGGTGTTTATAACAAAAACAGTATGTTAAGTTGTTTTTTCGGTATTTTGGGAAGGGGGTGGCACGTCTCTCGCATTCCTTTTTGCCTGTTCATGTTCCAAAACGAACATCTGAACAGATTTGCAGGGCCGGTCAGCAGGGCCGGACCGCACGATACAAGAACAAGAAAGGACGACCTGATGTCACTGACGTTAGACCGTGTTCACCGTGTGGTGGATGGGGAGACCCATATCCATCATGCGTCGCTGACCCTGGAACCGGGGTCCTTCAATGTCTTGCTTGGTCGCACGCTGGCCGGCAAAACCTCGTTGATGCGATTGATGGCCGGGCTGGACCAGCCAACCTCGGGCCACGTGAAGATGTTTGGCGAGGATGTCACCGGCCAGCCGGTGCAGAAGCGCAACATCTCGATGGTGTATCAGCAGTTCATCAACTACCCGAACCTGACCGTACGCGAGAACATTGCCTCACCGTTGCGCCTGGCGCGCATGCCGGAATCCGAGATCCGGAAGCGGGTGGATGAGACAGCCGCCATGCTGAGAATTGAGCCATATCTGAACCGTTATCCCCTGCAGCTCTCCGGCGGACAGCAGCAGCGTACGGCCATGGCCCGGGCGCTGGCCAAGGATGCCAGCCTGATTCTCTTTGACGAACCCCTGGTGAACCTGGACTACAAGCTGCGGGAAGAACTGAGACAGGAACTGCGGGAGCTGTTCAAGGCGCGCAATGCCATCGCCGTGTACGCCACCACGGAGCCGGCGGAAGCCTTGGCACTGGGGGGTACCACCACATTGCTGCATGAAGGCCGGGTGATTCAGAGCGGGCCGTCCGCCGAAGTGTACCGCAATCCCTGCAACGTGGATGCGGCGCAACTGTTCAGTGAACCGCC
>RFIV01000260.1 GCA_003695085.1 Gammaproteobacteria bacterium | reverse complement strand
GGGCAATGACTTCATGGTAATCGATGCCATCACGCAGCACGTGCGGCTGAAACCGGAGCAGATTCGCCGCCTCGGTGACCGGAATTTTGGCGTGGGCTTTGATCAGCTGCTGCTCATTGAGCCACCGCGCCAACCGGATGTGGATTTCCGCTACCGCATCTTCAACTCTGATGGCAGCGAAGTGGAGCAGTGCGGCAATGGTGCCCGGTGCTTCGCCCGCTACGTGCGGGATCACCGGCTGACCGACAGGAACCCGATCCGCGTCGAAACCATGAAGGGCATCATCCTGCTTTACTGCAACCCGGATGGCAGCGTCACCGTCAACATGGGTGCCCCCCGCCTCGAACCGGAGGAGATTCCGTTCATCGCGGATCAGCGGCAGGACCTCTACCCGATCGAGGTAGACGGTCGCACACTGGAAATCAGTGCGGTCAGCATGGGTAATCCGCACTGCGTGGTCTATGTGAAAGACATTAATCGCGAGCCGGTACACAAACTCGGGCGCAAGCTCGAGCGTCACCCGCGCTTCCCGGAAAAGGCCAATGTCGGCTTTCTCCAGGTGGTGAATCGTACCTTCGCCAAGCTGCGCGTCTACGAACGCGACGTGGGCGAAACACTCGCCTGCGGTACCGGCGCCTGTGCGGCCATGGTGGCCGCCCGCCTGCGCGGCTTGCTGGATGAAGAGGCAGAGATTAAGCTTCCCGGAGGCAGCCTGCGCATCAGCTGGAAGGGCGAAGGGGAACCGGTCATGATGACCGGTCCGGCTACCACGGTCTTTGAAGGCCAGATCCGAATCTGAACGAGCAGTATCATGACAGAACCCGTTGACAACAAGAATACCGACACGCTCACCGAAGAACAGGTGGCCAGCTACCTGCGTGCCCACCCGGACTTTTTCCTGCGGCACGATCACCTGCTCAACGAGCTGCGCCTGCCACATGAAAGCGGGCGTGCCATCTCCCTCGTGGAACGTCAGGTCGCCCTGTTCAGGGAACAGCGGGATACCCTGGATCGGCAGCTGCGCGCCCTGATCGAAACCGCGCGGCAAAACGACCGCTTTTTCGAGAAGAGCAAGCGCCTGATCATGAACCTGCTGGAAGCCCAGACGCTGGAGGAAGCAGTCATCGTACTGGAAGACAGTTTCCTCGGTGACTTCAATGTGCATTTTTGCAGCCTGACCCTGCTGGGCATGGCCCCCGAGCTTCCGGTACCCCAGGTACGCTGGCAGACTGCCGAAGAACTGGAACGTGCCTTTCCCGGCATCCTGAAAGAGAACCGTGCCCGCTGCGGCCGCTTCTCCGAAAATCAGAACAACCTGCTCTTTGGTGCCGATGCAGGCGAGGTCGGCTCGGCGGCCCTCATCCCGCTGCACTATGGCGAACCGACGGGCGTGCTGGCAATCGGCCACCGGGACAGCAACTATTTCGACAGCAGCATGGGCTCCATGTTTCTCAGCTATATCAGTGACAGTCTTGCCCGCATGCTGCCCAGCCTGATCCAGTCCGGCTGGATGCCTGCACGCGCGCAACAGGTGTGACCGCATGGACGTCGCTGAAGCCATTGATCGCTTCATCGACTACCTGCGCTTCGAGCGTCGGCTGAGCCCCCACACCCTGGCCGCCTACCGGCGTGATCTGAATGTGCTCGAGTCCGGCATCGCGCCCGAGGACCGGCAAGATGTGCGCTGCCTGACCCGGGACACCCTGCGCGAAGTGCTCATGCAGCGGATGAAGACAGGCCTCGCGCCGCGGTCGGCGCACCGCTGGCTGTCCGCTCTGCGCAGCTTCTTTCGCTATCTCATGCGCGAAGGCGTGCTCCGGGACAATCCCGCCGAAGGCCTCAAGGCCCCCAAGAAGGGCCGGCCACTGCCTGAAGTGCTGGACACCGACCAACTGGGCGCCCTGCTCGACCATGCGCCGAACGATCCGCTTGAAATACGTGATCGGGCCATGGCCGAACTGCTGTACGGGGCCGGTTTGCGTCTGTCGGAGATGGTTGGACTCGACCTGCCGGACATCCATCTCAACGAGGGCACGCTCAAGGTCATGGGCAAGGGCCGCAAGGAGCGCATCGTGCCCTTCGGCGGTGCCGCGCGCAAGGCGCTCGAAGCCTGGCTGGACGTCCGGCAGGGTTGGCTGAGCGACGCCTCCGGCCAAGCGGTATTCCTGAGCCAGCGTGGCCAGCGCATTCATCCGCGCACCGTGCAGGCCCGCCTCAAGCGCTGGGCCCTGCATCACGGTGGCGGTGTTCATCTCCACCCGCACCTGCTCCGGCACAGCTTTGCCAGCCATATCCTCGAATCCAGTGGCGACCTGCGCGGGATTCAGGAATTGCTGGGACACGCCCATCTCAGCACTACGCAAATCTATACCCATCTGGACTTCCAGCATCTGGCCGAGGTATACGACAAGGCCCACCCGCGCGCGCGACGCCGCAAATCTGCAACTGGCAAATCCTGAACTATACTCATTGTCGGACCCACAAAGGCTGCACCTTCATGAGTACGGACGCCCGACGCTGG
>RFIV01000259.1 GCA_003695085.1 Gammaproteobacteria bacterium | reverse complement strand
GTCCTGGTGCTTCTTCTGATCGTCGGCAGAGGCCTTGGCGTTGAAGGAGATGACCGGCAACAGGTCCTCGGTGTTGGAGAACATCTTCTTCTCGATCACCGCACGCAGCTTCTCGTAGCTCAGCCAGGAGGGATTCTTGCCGGCATTGTTGGCCCGGGCGCGCAGCACGAAGTTGACCACCTCGTTGCGGAAGTCCTTCGGGTTGCTGATCCCGGCTGGTTTTTCGATCTTTTCCAGTTCGTCGTTGATGGCCGAGCGGTCGAAGATCTCGCCCGTCTCCGGGTCGCGGTATTCCTGGTCCTGAATCCAGAAGTCGGCATAGGTGACGTAGCGGTCGAAGATGTTCTGGCCATATTCGCTGTACGACTCGAGATACGCGGTCTGGATTTCCTTGCCAATGAATTCCACGTATTGAGGGGCCAGGAACTCCTTGATGAAGCGCAGGTAGCGGTCCTGGATTTCCTGCGGAAACTGCTCCTGCTCGATCTGTTTTTCCAGCACGTAGAGCAGGTGGACCGGGTTGGCCGCAATTTCGGTGGTATCGAAGTTGAAGACCTTGGACAGGATCTTGAAGGCAAAGCGGGTGGACAGACCGTCCATGCCTTCGTCCACGCCGGCCGCATCCCGGTATTCCTGAATGGACTTGGCCTTGGGATCGGTGTCCTTGATGTTCTGCCCGTCATAGACCTTCATCTTGCTGTAGATGCTGGAATTTTCCGGCTCCTTCAGGCGCGAGAGCACGGTGAACTCGGCCAGCATCTTGAGGGTGTCCGGGGCACAGGGTGCGCCGGCGAGCGAACTGTTGCGGATGAGCTTGTCGTAAATCTGGATTTCTTCGGTCACCCGCAGGCAGTAGGGCACCTTGACGATGTAGATCCGGTCGAGGAAGGCCTCGTTGTTCTTGTTGTTGCGGAAGGCCTGCCACTCGGACTCGTTGGAGTGGGCGAGTACAATGCCTTCGAAGGGTACGGCACTCATGCCTTCCGTGGTGTTGTAGTTGCCTTCCTGCGTGGCCGTCAGCAACGGGTGCAGCACCTTGATCGGCGCCTTGAACATCTCCACGAATTCCAGGATGCCCTGGTTGGCCTTGTTGAGGCCGCCGGAGAAGCTGTAGGCATCCGGATCATGCTGGGGGAAGTCCTCCAGCATGCGGATGTTGACCTTGCCGACGAGCGAGGAAATGTCCTGGTTGTTCTCGTCCCCCGGCTCGGTCTTGGCAATGGCGATCTGATTGAGCACCGAGGGATAGAGTTTGACGACCCGGAATTTGCGGATGTCGCCGCCAAATTCATTCAGTCGCTTCACCGCCCAGGGGGACATGATGTAGTTCAGGTAGCGGCGCGGGATGCCGTACTGCTCTTCGAGAATGTCCGCATCTTCCTTGGGATCGAAGAGGCCGAGCGGGGACTCGTAAACGGGAGAGCCCTTGATGGCATAGAAGGGCACCTTCTGCATCAGCGCCTTGAGTTTTTCCGCCAGGGAGGACTTGCCGCCTCCTACGGGGCCGAGCAGGTAGAGGATCTGTTTCTTCTCCTCCAGACCCTGTGCGGCGTGGCGGAAGAAGGAGACGATATTCTCCACGGCCTCTTCCATGCCGTAGAACTCGTTGAACTCCGGGTAGCGTTTGATGACCTTGTTGGAGAAGATGCGGCTCAGGCGTGGATCGCGCGAGGTGTCCACCAGTTCGGGTTCTCCGATGGCCATGAGCATGCGCTCGGAGGCCGATGCGTAGGCGGATGGATCGGATTTGCACAGTTCGAGGTATTCCTCGAGTGACATCTCTTCCTCTTGCCTGGACTCGTACCGGCTCATGAACTGGTTGAAGATGGTCATAATGCCTCCCCTGATGAATGTACCTGGCGATCTCCGTTTGCCTCAGCATCTGCTGATAATTTTGACTCCCTCAAAATCAGAATAGTTCAGGTTCGGCGGCTTGGACAGCAAAGAAAAATGAAAAAGCGGTTAAATAATATACACGCACAGAGTGTGAGGGATCAGGCCAGACAGAAGGAGACGCCGTTGCCGCCGCCCTTCTTGGCGTCCTTGAGGGCACGCAATGCCAGCTCGGGCAGACTCTGCCAGTCGGCATGCTGGGTGGGCAGTTCCGAGGCAACGCCGACACTGACATGAATGTGTATGCGCGCACTATCCGCATCAAACAGGTGGTGGGCAAGCCGCTCGCACAGTTCTTCGGCCACCATGACAGCGCCTTCCAGGGGCGTGTGGGGAAGCAGAATGGCAAACCGGTCACCGTCGAGCTTGAACAGCCCGTCGCCCGCGCGCTGGATCCTTTTCTCGAGCAGGTGGGCCAGCTGTCGCATGAGTTCATCGCCTGCCAGCGGGCTGTATTGCTGGTTGACGCCGCGGAAATTGTCGATATCGAGGATCAGCAGCGATAGCGGTGAAATTGCGCGTGAGCAACGGTTCCACTCGTCTCTGAGCACATCGTTGAAGTAGGCGGCATTTCGCAGCCCCGTAAGCGGGTCAAGTGTTGAGATATGACGCAGCTTTTCCTGCGCATTGGCCAGCTTCTGCATGGCCTCCTTCAGCTCTTCCGTGCGCAGGCTGACGCGCTGTTCCAGTTCACGCGTGTGAGCTTCCCGTGACTTGAGCGTCTCTTCACGGGCTTCACGCAGTTCGCGTTCCTGCCGGACCAACCGCCGCTGCGTCTCCAGGCGTGCGTGCCGTTCTTCCTGTACCCGGTGAGAGATCGCGAAGGCAAAGAGCAGCACTTCCAGCGTGATCCCGACCTGGGGGGCGTATTCGATTCCGGCAAGATAGGGCAGTATGCCCCCCTTGCTGAGTGAAATCAGCACATTGCCGACAAGGAACGTCATCCAGCCCAGGGTGAAGTAGCGGGCACTTGAGTGGCCCTGGTACCAGCGCAACCCCCCTGCCAGCAGAAACAGGACTGACCCTCCGAAAATGGCGAATACCACAAAGCTGACGGCCGTGTGGTATGGCGCGGTTAGCGTCAGTGTCAGGCAAAGCACGCCGCTCAGTCCGGTGGCACGCAGCACACTGGCGGCCAGTCGGGTGGAACGGCCACGGCAGTCCAGAAAGCTCAGGGAGAACAAGCTGGCCAGGATGATGGAAACAGAGGCCATGGCCGGGAAGGCAATTTGTGCCCAGTCCACCGCATCGGGCCACAGGAACTGGCGGGTAAAACCGTGCAGTTCGAGCTGGGCCAGACCAATGGCGATAACGTACAGGCTGTAATAGAGCATGGCCCGCTCACGGAGGAACACAAACAGGATGAGGTTGTAGAGGGCCATGACGGCGATGATGCCGAAGAAGCCTGCCTGCCAGAACATCCGGTTCTGGTCGGCTTCGAACAGGCGTACCGGCGACCAGAGGGTCACGGGTACTTGCAGGCTGCCGGCAGTTTGTACGCGCAAGTAAAGGGTATAGTGCGTGTCGGCTTCCAGGCGGACGGGAAACAGGAAGTGACGGTGGCGAATCGGGCGCGAGCTCAGGGGCAGGCTGTCGCCGCTGGTGAACTGGCTGATAACCTCTTTGCCTCGGACAAGATAGACATCCACATGATCCAGTAGCGGATAGCTGACATCGAGTATGCGTTCCAGTGGCTGGCCATCGGCATTGTGAACATTCAGCCGGATCCACCAAGCGCGCTCATCCAGCCCGAGGTTGATCGTGCCCTGGTGATTTTGCTGCCAGCTCAAGGCGTCGCGTCCGATAACCGTTTCGATGGTGTTGTGCTCCGGGTCCGCGGGGGCCAGCCAGAGCAGGTTCGAGAGGTAGACTTCCTGATGCGCAGCATGCAGCCGCAGCTCTCGTTCGGTATGGGTAGATGCGCTTGCCAGCAGAGCCCAGATCAGCAGGCCGAGAAAAGCGCCGGTGCGAAGACTTGTCATTCCGTCCGGATCGTTTATGGTTGAATGCCCAGAGTATAGCCGAGCCGGAAGGAATGCGAATGCTTACTGCGGTGTTTTTGGATGCTGACAGCATGGGCGCGGATCTGGATTTCGCCGCGCTGAATGTGGAAGGCGTTGAACTGATCTGCTGGCCTCAGACCCCGCCCGGGGAGACGGCCGCCCGTTTGAAAGGTGCGACGGTGGCCATCACCAACAAGGTGGTGATTGACCGGGCCGTCATGCAGGCCTGTCCGGACCTGCGCCTGATCTGTGTGACCGCCACGGGCATGAACAACATTGATCTGGAGGCCGCCGAGGCTTCTGGGATACAGGTGTTGAACGTGACCCACTATGGCACGGCAGCGGTGGTGCAGCATGCGGTGACACTGATGCTGGCACTTTCTACACGTCTGGTTGACTATGTGGCTGACGTGCGTGCAGGTGCCTGGCAACAGGCGGAGCAATTCTGTCTCATGCACCACCCGGTGCAGGAAGTGGCCGGCAAGACTCTGGCCATTGTGGGCTATGGCGATCTGGGGCAGCGGATGGCACAAGTTTGTCAGGCGCTGGGCATGCATGTAATCGTGGCCGCACGCCCCGGGCAGGTGGCGGGCCGGCGTAACGGCGTGACCTATGTACCATGGAACGATGCGCTGGGGCAGGCCGATGTGCTGTCGTTGCATTGCCTGCTCTCTCCTCAGACTGAGCGCATGATCAATGCCGAGGCCCTGGCACGAATGAAGAACGGGGCATTGCTGATCAACACGGCACGTGGAGGGCTGGTGGATGAGCCCGCTCTGCTGGAGGCGCTGGAAAGCGGGCACCTGGGCGGTGCCGGTCTGGATGTGCTCTCCGAAGAACCGCCTCGCCGCGGTAATGTGCTGCTGGAGGCTAATCTGCCCAACCTGCTCATAACACCGCATTGTGCCTGGGTGAGCAAGGAGGCGCGCCAACGTATAATCGACCGTACCGGGGAAAACCTGAGAGCTGGACTTCGACAGTTGGGGCTTAGAACATGAAACTCATGGTGCTTGGTGCCACCGGTGCCGTGGGGCGTGAAGTGCTCGAGCTGGCGGCCCGTGACGGACGCTTTGAGAGTATCGTCGCGCCCACCCGCAGACCGCTTCCTGCCCGGGCGGGCCTGGTGAACCCGGTTTGGCCCATGACGCTCCCACTTCCCGAGGATGCTGCCTGGCAGGTGGATGCGCTCATCTGCTGCCTGGGGAGCACGCTGCGCAAGGCCGGCTCGCGGGCAGCATTCCGGCAGGTGGATCATGACCTGGTGCTGGCTGCGGCAGCGCGTGCCCGGGCGGGAGGCGCGCGGACATGTGTCCTGAACAGCTCGCTGGGTGCGGATCCACAATCAGGCAACTTTTATTTGAGAACCAAGGGGGAGACGGAGCGTGACCTCGCGGATATCGGGTTTGAGCGACTGGTATACGTCCGGCCCTCGCTCATCGATGCCGGGCGGGAAGAGGTGCGTCCTGCCGAATGGCTGGGCATCCGGGTAGCGCGTGTGTTACGGCCCTTGATACCTGATCGCTACAAACCCGTAACCCCTGAAAAAATTGCACAAACAATGTTGAATGCCGTGGATGGGTTGCCCGGTATTTATGCCATCGAGAATCAGGAAATTCTCAGGGGGTGAACCTGTGCAGAAAATACTGATCGTGCTGGGGCTGGTATTGCTGGTTTTCGGGTTGCTGTGGCCGTGGCTGAGCAAGCTGCCTCTGGGCCGCTTGCCGGGTGACATTGTGATCGAGAAGCCCGGTTTTACCTTTTTCTTTCCCATTACCACCATGATTCTCGTCAGTGTGGTGATCAGTGCCGTTGCCTGGCTGTTCCAGTATTTTGGAGGGGACCGCTGATGTGGTTTCAAAAGACGCTGGCCCTGCGCCCCCGTTCCCGCGGGTTTCACCTGATTACAGACGAGGTTGTGGGGCAGTTGCCGGAGCTTGGGCAGATTCACATCGGGCTGTGCCATCTGTTGCTACAGCATACCTCGGCGTCGCTGACGCTGAATGAAAACGCCGACCCGACCGTGCGAGGTGACTTTGAGCGCACCTTCAATCAATTGGTACCCGAAGGTGCGCCGTGGTACCGGCATACGTATGAAGGGCCGGATGACATGCCGGCACATATCAAGTCCAGCCTGTTGGGCGCGTCGCTCACACTGCCCATCACGGACGGGCGGCTGAACCTGGGTACCTGGCAGGGTATCTATTTGTGTGAGCACCGGGATCGGGGAGGGAGCCGGCGGCTGGTGGTCACGCTTCACGGAGAATAGGGCACTACCCACCCGCCTTTTGTGCGTGATTGGACAGCGGCGCCGGTTGACCGCCATAATCCGGTTATGAACAGCTGTGTCTGCGTGAAAATCCCATCTTTGGCACAGCTGCCTGAGTCATCGAAAACGGAGTCTTTCATGTCGCGTATAGCCGTGTTGTTTGCACTGTGCCTGAGTACATTTGCCTGGTCCGAGGGGGTTATCCTGCCTGCCTGCCCGGACAAACCCAACTGCGTCAGCTCGCTGGCCGCTGACGAAGACCATGCCGTGGCGCCTATCGCCGTGCCGGAGGGCGTGCCGGAGGCGGTGATCTGGATGCGCGTCAGGAAAGCCATCGAAGCCACGGGAGGCGAGGTTGTGGCACAGGATGGGCAGCGGCTCGATGCGACGTATACGTCCTCGCTCTTTCGCTTTGTCGATGATGTCAGTATCGTCTGGAATCCCCGTGCGCGAGTACTGGATATCCGATCGGCGTCACGCACCGGATACTATGATTTTGGCGTGAATCGCCGCCGCGTGGAGGCCATTCGCAAGGCGTTTGAAGCGGTTGCCGGAGCTGCTGCATGAATCTGTTGCAACGGGTGCAGACCTGGCTGTGGGAAAAACCCCGTTCACAAATGCCAGACTGGGAAATCCGTGCAAGACAACTGGCCCGGGTGCTGTATGCCGTGGTCCGGGACGTGGCCAGTGGACGCCTGACTTTGCACGCCATGGGATTGGTGTACACCACGTTGCTCTCCATCGTGCCCCTGCTGGCGTTGTCTTTTTCTGTGCTCAAGGCGATGGGTGCCCACAAGCAGCTGGAGCCGCTGCTGTACAGTTTTTTCGAGCCCTTTGGGGAGCGCGGGCATGAGATTGTTCAGAACGTCCTGATGTTCGTGGACAACATGAAAGTCGGTGTGCTCGGATCCGTGGGGCTCGGCATGCTAATCTACACCGTGATTTCCCTGGTGCAGAAAATCGAGCGTTCGTTCAACGAAATCTGGCATGTCTCGCGGCTTCGGCCACTGGCCCAGCGTTTCAGCAGCTACCTGAGCGTCATCGTGATTGGCCCGGTGCTGGTGGTTTCTGCACTGGGGGCCACCGCCACGCTGGTCAGCTCTGCCTTTGTCAGGGACCTGATTGCGATTGAGCCCTTTGGTTGGGCCTTTTCGGTTGCCAGCCGGATGATGCCCTACCTGATGATCATGGGCCTGTTTACCTTCGTTTACGTGTTTATTCCCAATGCGCGCGTGCGCCTGCGTCATGCGCTGCTGGGCGGCGTGATTGCCGGAGCACTCTGGCAGACGACGGGCTTTGCCTTTACCGCCTTCGTGGTGAACTCATCCAAGTATGAGGCCATCTATTCCGGCTTTGCTGTGGGGATTCTGTTGCTGATCTGGCTCTATCTGAGCTGGCTGATCCTGTTGCTGGGGGCCGCCCTGAGTTATTACTCACAGAATGTCACTCAGATCTCCCCGCAGGACAGGCAGGAAGCGGCGCCGGCACTTCTGGAGCGTGCAGGCTGGATGCTGCTGCACCGGCTGGCCGTGCATGCGGACAAGCAGGGTGGGGGCGTGCCTTACATGCAACTGGAAAGCGAACTGGCGCTTCCCCCGGAGGAAATGCAGTTTCTGGTCCGGCACCTGATTCGGGCGCGTGTTGTGGCCCCCGTGGGAGAGGCCGAAGAAGCGTTGATCCTCGCGCGCTCCCCCGATCAACTTTTGCTTTCCCGACTCTATGCGCTGATTCGTGGAGAAGACCTGGCGCAGCCAACCGGGCAGGTGCCGAATCCGAGCGTGGATCAGCTGACTCGTCTCATGGACGAAGCCGTCTGCCAGAGGCTCGGGCACAGGACACTGGCAGACTGGGCACGTGGCTCAATCGACACGGAAGGCGAGCATCGGTTGCCCGGCCCCGGTATCGATGACCGGTCCGCAGCTGATGAACGTCTTGCCTGAGAGCCCGGAGAAGCCTGCCATATAGCGGAAGATGGCCGCCCGGGCATCGGCGAAGGCCAGGGCTAGAGGCTCGCCGCGGATGCCCGCCTCCAGTTTTTGTGTCAGCACACGCACGGCGGGCAGCTTTCTCAGATCCTCTGGCAGCTTGGCGATATCGTCGGCCGAGAGTGTGTCCGCCTCGTCAGGCAAGGCAACGGGACAGAGTTTCAATGCGGTCGGACGCTTCTCCAGTACGGCCTTCATGGCGGCCAGATAGTCCATCTGCGGGCGCTGGGGCAGCAGCTGGCCGGCGTCATAGGGCAGCGGCTCGAAGCGCAGCTTGAACAACTGCTCACCGGCCAGCGCCACAACAGAGACCACATTGGCATAGGGCACGAACGTGTTGACCACGTAGGTCTTTGCAGCCTGGTACAGGGCCTTCTTCATGATCAGTGCCACGAAGCTGCCCAATCCCACGTCACTTTCGCCGGCCTTGTGCTCAAACGGGATGTCCAGCTCGATGATGCCATCGCTCTCCTTGAGCTGATCCAGCGCCACATCCAGCGGAATGGCGGTTGATGCACTCTGGGTGCTGCCTGGGCGCCCCTTGAGGTCCAGCCGGGTCATTTTCAGCGATGCGGTGCCCGTGAAGGCGTCGGCGTGCCCATTGATTGTCACACGGGTATCCAGGTCGCCGCTTTCAATCTGGTAGCCCAGCGTGTGCTCGAGGTAGGCCGAAAGCCTCGGCAGGGCAATCTGTTGCCCTGTGAGCTGAACACTGAACCCTGGCGGGCGGGCAAACGGCGTGAGATCGGCCAGAATGGACAGCTGCGCGCCGGCGTCTGTTGAAAATGCTGTATCCAGATGGGCCGGAGCAGAGGGTGATGTATTTTGCAGACCGGTCAGCCGCAGATGTTCGAAGAACAGTGTGCGCTCAAAGGGAGGCTGGACGCCAGCATCGCGAAACTGAAGGGTGGATTCGTTATCCAGCGTCAGGCTGTCGATACGCAGCGCAAAAGCGGGAAGCGGCGCGGACACGTCAGACTCCCTCGGGGCGGGATCGCTTTCGGGTGCGGGATTGCCGTTTTCCGCTGTGGACTCGCGGGGAGGGGGGGATTCCCCGGACGCGTCAGGGACAGGAATGAGGGTTGCCAGTTGGCCGGTGCTGTCCAGCGCGATCAGGCCGTGAGCGCCGTTCATTCCTGCGTCACTGATTTGCAGGGATGAGTCGTCCGCAACCAGGTCCGTCAATGTCAGGGTCTTGGTCTGGAACAGCGGTGGAGCATCCGGTGCATCACCGGCTTGCCGCACCCGGGACAGCAGCAGGTCGGTGAAACGTATCTGGCTGGCCCGGAGGTCCGGTGTTTCCGGTCCGCTGACATGCAGAGCCGGAATTTCCAGCCGCTGCCAGCCCAGCCACTGGCCCTGGTCGTTTTCAATCTGCAAGGGGGCGACCGAGACCGCAGCAGATGCCTT
>RFIV01000258.1 GCA_003695085.1 Gammaproteobacteria bacterium | reverse complement strand
TCATGGTTGGTTGTACATTGGCGTCATGGGGGCCGGCTTCCTGGCGATGGTGCCGTTCATCATCATTGGCGAGAAGCGACGTCGACTCAAGGAGGTGTTTGTGGGGGCCGTGGCACTGCTGACATTGAGTCTTGCGGTACTGGACGGGCTTCGGGAGATCTTCTGGGGCGTGGTGCTGGCGCTGTTTCTGTTTTTCATGGCATTCAACCTGCTCGAGGCGTCTCTGCCCTCGCTGGTCAGCAAAATCGCTCCAGCGGGACTCAGGGGCTCTGCCATGGGCGTATATGCCAGCTGCCAGTTTTTTGGCGCATTCCTGGGTGGAGCTGTCGGCGGAACGTTGTATGGGCACTGGGGGGCGGCCGGTGTGCTGCTCTTTGCTATCGGGGTAGGGCTGGTCTGGTGCTGGGTCGCCTGGCAGATGAATCAGCCGCCCTATACCACCAGTATGTCTGTCCGTTTGTCTCCGGCTGCAGTTGAGCAGGCTGATGAAGCGGCGGCCTGGTTTCTTGCCCAGGACGGGGTGGATGATGTGGTGATTCTGGAAGAGGAAGGGCTTGCATACCTGAAGGTGGATAAGGCAAAGTTGGATGCGTCCGTCCTGATGCGTGGGCCCTGGGCCTTGAATGATTCATAGTTTTATTTGGAGAGAGAAATGGCAAGAGGTTTGAACAAGGTCATGCTGATCGGCAATCTGGGTGCCGATCCGGAAGTGCGCTACACGCAGTCGGGCGCGGCAGTGGCGAATTTGCGTGTGGCGACGGATGAGAGCTATCGCGATCGCAATACCGGGCAGATGGTGCCCAAGACCGAGTGGCATCAGGTGGTCATTTTCGGCAAGCTCGCCGAAATTGCGGCACAGTATCTCAAGAAGGGTGCCAAGGTGTATCTGGAGGGCAAGCTTCAGACGCGCCAGTGGCAGGATCAGTCTGGACAGAATCGTTACACCACTGAGGTGGTGGTGGATATCAATGGCAGCATGCTGATGCTGGATGGCCGGGGTGAGGGTGCTGCTGCGGCAGGGGGCGACTGGAATCAGCCTGCTGCGATGCAAGGTCAGCCGCAGGCCGCGCCACAGGCGGCGCCCGCGCCCCAGGCTGCACCGGCACCCTCGACGCCACAGCCTGCACCTCAGCAGCAGGCGCCTGCCGGGGGCTATGCCCCGCCACCGGCGGACGACTTCGACGACGATATTCCGTTCTGAGTCAGGCCTCATGCCGGCAGAAAGAAAGGGCTTCTGTTTACAGAGGCCTTTTTTATGTCTGATTTTTCATTCTTTTATTGTTCAACAATGAGTTATTGGTCTAATCTAAAGTAAATATTTACCAGAGCTGAGAGCCGTGTGGTTTAAGCGGAAGCTGTCCTACTCGCGTTATGTGGCCGTCGAATGTCTGGCTGACGGACTGGCCGTGGTCGTTCAGAACGGGCTGGATCGCGCGTCCTTTTCCCATGTGTCCTTTACGCGCTGTGAGCCGGAGGCGCAGCACCATGTGTTGAAGCAGTTGGTTCAGGAGCACGGACTGAAGGGGCTGCCCTGTTCGTTGGTGCTATCCACCGATCAGTACCTCTCGCAGACGCTTGAGCGACCCAATGTGGAGCCATCGGAGCTGGCGCAGGCGGTACGCTGGAAAATACGCGATTACGTTGAGGGAGACCTGTCCCAGTGGGTGGTTGACAGCTTTCCGCTGCCTGATGCCGCCACGCGTGGGCGCCCGCAGGTGGTTGCGGTCATGGCCCGGCGAACCTTGATAGAACGCATGCTGGGGGTGGTACGGGCATCCGGGCTGGAGCTGGATGCCATCGATATTGCATCCCTGGCTTTGCGCAATCTGCTGGCATTGCAGGAGGTTGACGCAAGTCAGCCCCAGAGTGTGTTCTGGGCGCGTGATCATGAGGCCATTGTGCTGATGTGCCGGGACCACGACATTTACCTGGCTCGCCAGGTTGACGCCGACCTGGCGGGTCTGGCAGATCCGGCTCAGCAGGAGTGGGTGGGGCAGAATCTCGCACTTGAGGTTCAGCGTTCGCTGGATTATTTCGAGAGCCAGTTGAGGCAAAGGCCCCCCCGTTTTCTCCATGTCCTCAGCAATGCCCACCTGGATGTGCTGATGCGGCAGCTGGATTCCGGGCTGGCGCTTGATGTGCGGGTGCTGGATGTGCCAGGCGTGGAGCTCGAACTGGCGGGTGATGTGGCGTTGGCTGCCGGCGCGGCACTGCGGCATGTCCGGCTTGCAGGGGAGCAGGCGGCATGAAGCAGCAGGTCAACTTGTATGTGGAGGAGCTCCGGCCGCGGAAGGTGGTGTTGCCGGCCGGGATGATCGCTGTGGTCTGGTTGCTCGGGCTTCTGGTCATGCTGGCGGTGGGCGGCTGGATGAGCCTGCGAGCAGCTTCTGCTGTAGATGATCTGGAGGCGGCTCGTGAGACGCGTGATCAGCTGGTGAGCCGTGTGGAGCAGGTGAAGGAAAGGCTGGCGTCGCGCAAGGTGTCCGCTGGATTGCTGGAACGGCAATCACAACTCAGGGGTGAGCTGGACCGTGCCCG
>RFIV01000257.1 GCA_003695085.1 Gammaproteobacteria bacterium | reverse complement strand
GCTCCTGGGGGCGCTGATGGTGGTTTCATTCAGTGCGGTCACGGCACACTATTTCGAGGCGGGGCTGGATATCAGCATGCGCCACAGCATGCGTCGCGTTGCCTGGGAAACCCCACTCGATGCACAAGGTGTGGGCACCAACATCGGCTTTACCGTCACGCGTGACTGGAACCAGCAGGCCGAACGACTCCGCAAGCTGTTTCCGGATCCGCCAGCAAAGCGCCGTATGGTCAAATATGTGGAAGGGGTTCCGATTTTCGGGCCGCCGGACAGGCTGGCATTTGCCGGTCGCTTTGAAAACCAGGCCGGAGAGGTGCGGTATGTCGCCGGGGAATTTTTCCCTCGAAAGGAGGAAATAGCGAGAGAACCCGGCCGTCTGACCCCGGTGGTCCGGCTGATCCTCATTGCCACCACGAGCCTGGTGGTGTTCGGCGTCATCCTGCTGTGGTTGCTCAGAACGCTTGCCCGGCCCGTCGAGCGCCTGGGACAGTGGGCGGCCGGGCTGAATGAGCAAACCTTGAGTGAACCGCCGCCGGATTTCCGGTACACGGAACTCAATGCCCTGGCCAACCTGATCCGGAGCAGCCTTGACCGTGCGCGGGCAGGGCTGGAGCGGGAACACCAGTTCCTGCGGTTTGCCAGCCACGAGCTGCGTACGCCGATCACCGTTGCCCGAAGCAACGCGGAACTGTTGAGGCGCATGATTGAGAAACAGCCGGACCATGCGCGCCTGACCAAAGTGGTCGAGCGGATCGAGCGTGCGGGCAAGACCATGGGAGACCTGACCGAAACCCTCTTGTGGCTCAGCCGGGAGGTGCCGGAGGCGCTGCCAGTTGACGACGTGGACCTTGAAACACTGACACGTTCACTCATGAACGACCTTCAATACCTGTTGGCCGGAAAACCGGTAGAAATTGATGTCCAGACCCGGCGGGTAAGTATACAGGCTCCGGAAGTCGTGCTCCGGATCGTGCTGGGTAACCTCCTTCGAAATGCCTTCCAACATGCGCAGGGTGGGCGCATTGCCATCATGCAAAGTGCCGGAGCCATCCGGATTCAGAATGATGTCGATGACGGGGAGGGCAGTGCACCGGAGACACTTGGATTCGGGCTGGGTCTGGAGCTGGCCCGTCGTCTGGCCACACGCTATGGCTGGCAGTGCATGGCCAGACAGGACGGGACAGTGCATGTGGCCATCCTGACCTTCAATCCACCGGATTGACCTCTGAAGTCTCCCGGTACTCGAGCTTGTAGCCAACACCGTAAACGGAGTGGATCAGCTCGAGATCGGGGGCCACCTGCGCGATTTTCTTTCTCAGTTTCTTGACATGGCTGTCAATGGTTCGGTCACACACCAGGCGGTGGTCATGGTAGATACGGTCCATGAGCTGTGTTCGGGAGAAAATCCGGCCTTCATTCTGGCAGAGGAGCGTCAGCAAGCGAAACTCGATGGTCGTCAGATCCAGGCGATGATCATTGATGCGGGCCAGATAACCTGCTTCATCAATCTGTACAATGCCTCGTTGCTCTCGTGGTTTATGGGGAGTGCGTCGCAGTACAGCCTTGACACGTGCCACCACTTCCCGGGGGCTGAAGGGCTTGCAAATGTAGTCATCGGCGCCCAACTCCAGACCAAGCAGGCGATCGATTTCCTCCACGCGGGCCGTTACCATGATAATCGGTACCTGGCTGAACTGGCGGATCTCACGGCAGATATCCAGTCCGTCACAACCGGGTAACATGAGGTCAAGCAAGACCAGTCGAGGTGCGTGTGCCCTCACCCATTCCACGACACCATTGCCGGACGCCATCCAGTAGGTTGCATAGCCGTTACTGTGCAGGTAGTCCAGATGTAATTGGGCCAGCCTGGCTTCATCTTCAACGATCAACAGGGTCTCAGTCATGTTGCTCTCACCTGGCAAGGGGAAAGGTTATCGTGATACACAGCCCGCCCAGAGAAGAAGGGGCTGCCGTGATGTGCCCCTGATGCGCCTCAGTAATATTCTTGCATAACGCGAGCCCAATCCCGGCACCACCTGTCGCGCGGCTACGGGACGTATCCACCCGGTACAGGCGCTCGAACAGCCGGTCGTGATGGGCAGGGGCGACTCCTGGTGCTGAATCTTCCACCTGAATGCTGACGGACCCGGAATTGGCACTGAGTGTAATGCGAACAAGGCCGGGTATATCCGTGTATCGAAGACTGTTTTCAAGGAGATTGGTAAACAGCTGATGCAATCGGTCCGGATCTGCCATCACTGTACAAGGCAGCTCCGGGATCACAGTTTCGACTTGAATGTTCGCCTTGTCGAACCGGTCCACAAATGAGCGGATGCTTTCGTTGAGCAGGGCATGAATATGGGTGGGGAGGAATTGATAGTTGAGGGCGCCTGCATCACTCATGGACAGCTCATACAGATCGTGCACCAGGCGCGACAGATGCTTGACCTCATCGGACAGCAAGGCCAGGTGGCGAGCATCCGCCGGCCGTATGCCATCCTGCAATGCCTCGATGTCGCCCTGCAGAATGGCAATGGGCGTCCGAAGTTCATGTGCGATATCCGCCACCCATCGTTGCCGGGCGCCTTCATTCTTTTCCAGCGTCATGGCCAGGGTATTGAATGCCTGGCACAATGCGCCCAGTTCGTCACCGGATACGAGTGGTATGCGGCTATCGTACTGGCCAGCCATCAGCCGCTGTGTGCCCAGGTTCAGTGCGCGAATGGGCTTGAGAAAGTGCGCGGTCAGTGGCAGTGCCAGGAGCAGGGACAAGCTGGTCATGATCAGTGCGATGAGCGACCATGATTCAGTTTGTTCGGTCATGAACGAGAGATCGCCTGCGTCAAAGATGGGGCGATCATTCAGAAGTGCCAGATAGCCAATCACCTGCCCCTGTGCACGGACAGGCTCGACATGGCCCGTTGGCGTCGCGTCGGGAGGGCCGATGACGGGTTGTTGGCTGGCATCAAACAGTGCAAATCTTGTACGCTCTCTTTGGTGCGGACGTCCGGCTGGCGGAGGGGGCGAAGGCGCTCTCAGGGCCGGGCGAGGGGGGCGCGCAAGCGGAAGGGTTTGCTGCATCAGGCGATCCCATTCAGGCAGATTCTGACGAAGAAAATCCCAGCTACCATGACGTGACCACACATCGGCCAGGCGCGGTGCCAGTCGTGCCATGGCTTCCTTTTCCTGCTGTTGCACGTATTGAACAAAGCCCTTGTCGAAGCTCCATTGTATGAATACAAGCATGCCAGCCGACACCAGAAGGCTGGTCAGCAAGAGTGTCAGAAACAATTTGCTGCGAATGGACAAGCGCACACCGGATTCCTGATACGATCGTGCGACTACTGTAATGCCGCAATGTGCATCAAATATGCATCCGGCTTGGGGGCGTGCGATTATCAGTCGAGGAGGGGGCTCATAACGGCACAGGACTTTCTTTCCACATGTTAAGCCATGCTGCACAGTTACTCCATTTTGGTTGCACAGTTCAGCGTCATCATGACTCGCGTCATCGAACAACACCCGTTGGAGTGCTGATAAACCATGAAAACACT
>RFIV01000256.1 GCA_003695085.1 Gammaproteobacteria bacterium | reverse complement strand
GGCAGATACCGATCACAAGGCGATTCGTCAGCCGGTGGTGAAGGAGCGGGTCTATGGCGTGAAGTACAGTGCACAGGAGTTCTTCCTGGAGATGGCCAAGCGTGTGGGCTTCTATGAAGACTACATCAAGAACATCAACAAGAACTTCAAGCTCAAGAAGTACGCGCTGGATCCCAAGAACCCCAATATTACACCGAGGGATTACGTGCGGGCCGTGTGGCAGGAGACAACGGGCAAGCCTTGGGATTACGCCCTGGAGCATGCCTTTGTCGGCAAGCATAAGAAGCCGGCAGACATGTACCACCATGGCATCGAGAAGCACTACAAGGGCCCCGGCAAGCCCAAGATCAACCTGTACGCCGATCAGTTGCTGGGTACCTTTGACAAGGTGGCCGAAACCAAGCGCAAGCACAACATCGCAGCGATAGATCTGGACAAGTACAAGGTGGCATTGTCGCCGATTCCTCGCAAGGAGCACGGATTCCCGACGCCGCACCGCGAGGCGAAGGACTATCCGCTGTATCTGACCACCTACAAGCGCATGTACCGCAACCAAGCGGGCAACATGGCCTTCAACCCGATCCTGAACAACCTCGGGCCGGATACGGATCACAACTTCATGCTGATCCAGAAGCAGACGGCGAAGAAACTGGGGATCAGGGAAGGAGACCGGGTCATTATCGAAACGCGTGTGGGCAAGGTTGAGTCCATTGCCCGGGTTGTGGAGGGGCAGCATCCGGAAGTGGTGTCTGTGTCCTACCATTACGGGCACATCGGATCCGCCTATCCCGACTGGGCACGCAAGGGCACCTGGATCAACCCGGTACTGGAGCTGCACCCGGACCTCATCGCCGGCATGAACAGCTTCAACGATACCAAGTGCAAGGTCTACAAGGCTTAAGGAGCGGATACCATGACAAAGCTTGTACGTGTAATTGACATGGAGCGCTGCATGGGTTGCCGCTCCTGTATCGCTGCCTGTCACGTGGAGAACCATCTCACGCCAGGCGCCCCCTGGAACGTGATGATCGAGCGGGAAGTGGGCAAGTATCCTTACTCCCGGACGGTCTTCTCGACCATGAACTGCATGCACTGTGAAGAGCCCGCCTGCATGAAGGCCTGTGACGCCATTGGCGTCAAGGCCATTCACAAGAGTGAGCTGGGCGTGGTGACCATTGACTATGACAAGTGCATCGGCTGTGGCTACTGCTTTGCGGTCTGCCCCTACGGTGTGCCGCAGGAGACCCAGGCAGAGAACATTGATAACCTCTTCCCGGGTCAGGACAAGACCCCGTACGAGGCCATTCCGGCGGCCGAGCGCCATCCGACGCATCGCAAGAAAGGCAAGACCTATCAGAAGTGCACCTTCTGTGCGCACAAGATCGACAAGGCGGTGGCCGATGGCAAGGTGGATCGTATCGGCAAGGATCCCGAATACACGCCCAGCTGTGATGTGGTCTGCCCCGTGAGTGCCCGTCACTTTGGTGACCTGGATGATCCGAACAGTGAAGTGGTGAAGATCATCGGCGAGAAGAAGGCGGCACGCCTGAAGGAAGAGTTTGGCACACATCCGCAGGTGTACTATGTACTGGAAGGGGGGGACTACTAATGTGGACCAAGATTGCTGCGGCCACGCTGATGGTGGCCACCTCTGTTGCCTTTGCCGAGAAGCCCGTGCAGAGTGTTGAGCTCTCGCGGGTGGCAGAAAAACTGCGCAACCATGAGATCAAGATCGAACAGGGGCCGGGGATGGATCGGGAGCACGGTCGCTTCCACGTCATCCATTCAGACGTGCTCATGCTCGATTGCTCCACCTGTCACGGCAAGCCCAAGTATCGGGAAGGCGTGTTGAACTTCTCCAAGTTCAAACCGTTCCCGGTCAAGGCCAAGGGGCAGTTTGAAAAAGATGTGTGTCTGGGGTGTCATCAGGAAGGAGGCATTGCCACCTCTTTCTATACCCCGTCCACAACGGATGAGTGAGGAGGCATGACTGACACACTTGAACTTCAGACCGAAAGCCAGACCCTGTGGTTACTGGCGGAACTGAGCAGCGAGACACCAGCCCGTGAGCGGCTGGTGTCTTTGCGTGAGGCCCTTCAACAGGCGCAGGCCAAAGTCCCGGATGATCCGCAGGCGGCCCTGTGGTTGGCCGGGCTTGAGGCGGCGCTGGCGGATGAAGCCGGCTGGCTGGAGGTGCAGAAAGATTATGTGCGCCTGTTTGCGGCCGTCTACAAGGATGGCGGGCCGGTTGCGCCCATGCAGTCCGCCGTGATGCCTGACCGGGGTGACATGACCCAGCTGGAGGCGCACATCAGCCAGCTGTGTCGGGCGTCCGGCTTTACCCTGCCCGAAGGCCACAGTCATGCGCATGATCACGTGTCCACGCTGCTGTTCCTGCTCAGTGCTCAGCGATTTGGCGAGGCGCAGGCACGGGAGGCTGGTGACGAAGACGCCATTCACCGGTATCACCATCTGTTCTGGCGAACGTTTTCCGATTATCTGCAACCCTGGGCCGCTGCCTGGGCCGAACAGGCCGCGCAACATGCGCGCAGCCCGTTCTACAAGGCCTGGCTGGCAGGCTTCAATGAAGTCATGCATCACTTCAGAACCCTGAAAGAGACTGAGGATCTATGAGCCGCATCGAGTTGGCGCTGTCCCCCCGTAATCACGTAACGTTCAACGCTCAGCACCAGGCATTGGTCCTGTCCCCCGACCGGCTGGCACCGGGTGTCGCAGAAGCGCTGCGCGGGCGTGGATTGCGACTGGTGGCGGCTGGCCGGCCTTCCGAGGCAGATCGTGGGTGGTTTGCCGAGGTACTGCCACGCCGGCCTGACCGGCTGACCGGCTGGCTCGGACACTTTCAGGCCTGGCTGTCGGTGCAGGGGGAAGAGGAAGATCTCGGAGTGTTCAGTGCGCGCAAGGATAACGTCTGGGACTGGGTGATTGATGCCAGTGAGGCGCGCTGGTTTGCGGAGGAGGTGGCACCGCCGGGGTATCTGCATCTGCCCGGAGGTGACTTGACCGATGAGCTGGAACGGCAGTTGGCCGGGGCTGCCGACGGTGATATCCGCCACCCCGTCTACATTCAGTACCGGGCAGAGCGCTGTGCCCACAGCAGCAAGGGGGTGGAAGGCTGCTCGCTCTGTCTGGAAGGCTGCCCGGCCGGCGCGCTGCGCAGCGAGAACGGTGTGATCGGGGTGCAGGCAGAGCTATGCCATGGCTGCGGCCTGTGTGCGTCCCGCTGTCCGACCGGCGCCATTCGCTATGACTACCCCTCGCTCAATGGCGTGCTCACGGCTTGT
>RFIV01000255.1 GCA_003695085.1 Gammaproteobacteria bacterium | reverse complement strand
TGTCTTCACCGTTCACACGGATATGGAAGCCTTCGTCACTGATACGCACATACTCACAGCCGCCCATCATCTGAACGCCCTTCATCTTCAGTGAGGCCCGATGAATCCAGCCCGTTGTCTTGCCCAGATTCTTGCCAACCTTGGACGTCTTGCGCTGCAGGAGATAGACCTCACGGGGTGCCGGGTGAGGATGCGGCGCCGTCAGGCCACCACGGTGACTGACTGTCAGGTCGACCCCCCATTCTTCTGCAAAGAGCTCGGGCACTTTGCTTGGTGACTCGCCTTCGTGCGTCAGGTATTCAGCCACATCAAAGCCGATCCCCCCTGCGCCGACAATCGCGACTTTTCGTCCAACCGGCTTGCGTTGCAGCAGGCAGTCCAGATACCCCATGACCTTGGGATGATCAATGCCCTCGATGTCTGGCGTGCGCGGCTTGATGCCGGTTGCCAGGACGACTTCGTCGAAACCACCGTCCGCAAGCTTCTCTGCATCCACCCGCGTATTCAGGTGCAGGTTGACGCCTGTTTTTTCAATCATCACGGAGAAATAACGCAGGGTTTCGTAGAACTCCTCCTTGCCCGGAATCAGTTTGGCCACGTTGAACTGACCGCCCACCTGATCGGAAGCCTCGAACAGATGCACCTCGTGACCACGCTGGGCAGCAATCGTTGCACACGCCAGGCCTGCAGGACCGGCACCGACAACAGCAACCTTCTTTCTGGTGGCCGCAGGCAGATAGTTCAGCTCAGTTTCGTGGCAGGCACGCGGGTTGACCAGGCACGAGGTCAGCTTCATTGCAAAGGTGTGGTCCAGACAGGCCTGGTTACAGCCGATACAGGTGTTGACCTCCTGCTCCCGATCTTCCATGGCCTTGAGCACCAGGTCCGGATCGGCCAGGAACGGTCGTGCCATGGACACCATGTCGGCATCGCCATCCGCCAGTACCTTTTCCGCAACAGACGGCATATTGATACGGTTTGTTGTGACCAGCGGAATGGAAACCTCGCCCTTCAGGCGGGCCGTGACCTTGGTGAAGAATGCGCGCGGCACCATGGTTGCGATGGTGGGGACGCGTGCTTCGTGCCAGCCGATGCCTGTATTGATGATGGTCGCGCCTGCCTTTTCGATTGCCTTGGCCAGCTGAACCACCTCTTCCCAGCTGCTTCCATCCTCAATCAGGTCAAGCATGGACAGGCGATAGATAATGATGAAATTTTCGCCGACACGTTCCCGGATGCGCTTGACGATTTCGACCGGCACACGCATGCGGTTTTCATAACTGCCACCAAATTCATCCGTACGCTTGTTGGTGTGCTCGACAATGAACTGGTTGATGAAGTATCCCTCGGATCCCATGACCTCAACGCCGTCGTAGCCGGCTTGCTGCGCTTTCTCGGCACAGTTCACGAAGGCCTCGATTTCCTGCCAGACTTCTTCTGTCGTCAATTCACGAGGACGGAAGGGGTTGATGGGCGCCTGAATGGCCGAAGGTGCGACCAGTTTCGGATGGTAGGCGTACCGGCCTGCGTGGAGAATCTGCATGCAGATCTTGCCGCCTGCTTCATGAACCGCCTCAGTGACCACCTTGTGATGGCCGGCATCTTCATCCGTTTCCATCCGTGCCGCGCCAGGACCGACCATACCGGCCTCGTTGGGCGCAATGCCGCCGGTTACAATCAGGCCGACCTGACCACGCGCGCGCTCGGCGTAAAACGCTGCCATGCGCTCAAATCCGTTTTTGGTTTCTTCAAGTCCCGTATGCATGGAGCCCATGAGGACACGGTTTTTAAGCGTGGTAAACCCCAGATCCAGGGGCGCCAGCAAGTGCGGATACTTTTCGATGCCGGGGTATTGGTTACTCATCAGGCAATCTCCATTGTTCTGTTAGTATGGGATGGGTACAAAACTAGTGCATTGCGCGTTCAACGCCAATATCATCAGATGACAATTTGATACCATTTTGCGAGGCCGATGTGGAGCTGGGTGATATCAGCGTCAGTTTTGTGCTGCTGATGCAGCGCGCGGTTGAAACCTTGGGCAAGGATCCCGAACCTGTACTGGTACAGTATGGACTGGATCGCGAAAGACGCGCACAAGCAGGCGTTCGCATCAGCATCCCGCGTTTCATGCGTCTCGGACATGACCTGATCGAACTGACTGGCACTCCCCATCTCGGGCTGATCATGGGAAGTGCACTAAGATGGTCTGATCTGGGCCCCGTCGGCCTGGCCGCTTGTTCGGCCCCGACGCTGGGACAGGCCATGAGCGTGGCCATCAACTTTGAAAGGCTGGGGAGCAAGAACCGCCGCGGTCATAGCCGGTATCTTGTGGAGGACGGCAGAGGGATTGCCCAGTTTTACTCCCTGACGCCTTACAATGCGTACAATCAGTTTGTGGTGGACTGCATACTGGCAAGCTGGCATGCACTTTCACAACAGCTGATCCGCCAGGATGATCTTGTGGTGCGTGCAGAGATCGAATTCCCGGCGCCGGCCTATCAGGATCAGTATGCAGATTACCTGCCCTTCCCCGTGCATTTCGGGGCAGAACGTAACGCTCTGATATTCAGGCGGCGGGCGGTCGAAACCCCCTTGGCCAGCCACAACCCTGCGGTGCATAACGAGGCAGTTCAGCTCTGTTATCAGGCATTGCAGGCTCTGGACGAGCAGATTGCATGTCGGGAGAAGGTGATCAAGGCCACGCTGCCGCTGATGAATGGACGTGTGCCCCGTTTTGAGGAAGTGGCAGAGCAACTGGGACTGTCTCCCTGGACGCTGCGTCGCCGTCTGGCAGACGAAGGTTACACCTTTCAGGCGGTAGTGGATCAGGTAAGGCGCGATCTGGCGGAAACCTACGTCAAGAGTACCAGGTACACCATGAGCGAAATTGCCTATCGACTGGGATTTACCTCACCCCCGGCTTTTTTCAGGGCCTTCAGACGCTGGTTCGGAACCAGTCCGAAAGCCTACCGGGCACTTCACATATCTCGCGAATGAGATGTTTCGCTACATCTCGACACCGTCGTCCTGCGTGTCACTCTCGCTGGCAGGCTGCGATTCAAGCAACCATTCGTCTTCCAGTTCCATACATCGAGTCCTCATTCATGTGCAATAGAAACGGGCCAGTCTGATGAACGTCGTATGAAGGGTTGACGCACCCTGACCCACCCGCGTCATGGTGTCACATCGATGTTGCAGATTAATGACGACCGAATTCTCCAGGTCGAGACAAGCTGACATTGGCAGACTGACTGATTGAGCAAACTCCTGACGGAGAGCGCTTGCATCGAAGTTGGGGAGAAGAGAATAAAGTGGCGGAGCGGACGGGACTTGAACCCGCGACCCCCGGCGTGACAGGCCGGTATTCTAACCAGCTGAACTACCGCTCCGCTTGTTGGTGGGTGGTGACGGGATCGAACCGCCGACCCTCTGCTTGTAAGGCAGATGCTCTCCCAGCTGAGCTAACCACCCGTTTCAATCACGTCCCTGATTGAGCTGCGCATTTTAATGATTTAATTCCGGGTGTCAAACCCCTTTCCCGGTTTTTTTCCGTTTTTTTCACGGCACCGGCCAAAACGGACGAATATCAACCAATCTGGCTACTTTTTACCAATCAATTCAATCATGTAGCCGTCCGGATCCTTCACAAACGCGATGATGGTGGTACCGTGTTTCATGGGGCCGGCGTCTCTCACTACCTCTCCTCCCCGGCTACGAATGGCCTCGCAGGCAGCGTAGACATCATCGACCTCGATGGCGATATGACCAAAAGCATTCCCATGCTCGTATTCGTTTGTATCCCAGTTCCAGGTCAACTCGATGACGGCAGACCGGGACTCATCATCGTAACCGACGAAAGCGAGAGTGAAGCGACCTTCAGGATAATCCTGACGGCGCAGGCACCGCATGCCAAGCACCTCGGTATAGAAACGGATGGAAGCGTCCAGATCCACCACGCGGATCATGGTATGGAGAATGCGCATATGTGTCAGCCTTCTGTTCGTCCTGGAGAACCCTGCTTCTCACGTAATGCTTCAACGGATGGGCGCCTGCTTTCGGGTATGGCGCGTTCCGCAAGTTCGCGATTGACACGAGAAAGCGCCTCCAGTGTATAACGAGTACCTTGCTCCAGCCAGTTCAAAAATGGTGAAGTGCCAGTTTCCTTGCTCATGGTGAGACTCTCTCCATCATCTTGAAAAAGGATACCCGATGCATCATTTACCAGAACTGCCACCATGGAGACGGTTTGCTGGCAGCAAGTTCCAGCTCATATTGTACAATTTCCTTTTCAAGCTGCTTCATCTGCTTGTCCGCTTCAAGCCTCTTGGTGGGCCCGCCCCCGCATAGATAAAGGCACCACCAGTTGCCGGAACGATAGTGGCCTGAAGCCTTGAGCGCGGCCAGTTCCTCCGCGCGAGCCTCTTCAATGGCCTGCTGACGGCGCTCAAAATCATACGCTATATTGTCTGCGACAATGCTCGCAGCAGCATGGTTGGGTGCAAGCATGTCACTGTTCAGAAAGCGCGTATCCACAATTTCATGCAAGGCCTGGCCATTACTGACCAATCTGAGATCGCCCTTCTGCCAAGGGTCATCGGACGGCAGTTCCGGGTTCAGCTCCGGCTCGTCAACCTCGGAATAGCGCAAGTAATAGACCTTGCCTGCCTCGACTTCAAGCTCCTGATCAACGATCAGATCCAGTGCGATATGATCCAGCTGCTCCAGCCCCAGAAGTGGACGTCGCATGGCGATATGTCGGGTGCCGGGAGACACGGCCAGCCAGGTGTAAGCACCACTGCGCAAGTTCAGATAGTGATTGTCATCCACATATACGCTGGGGGACTCGATTTCGTCATTCGCCCATTCCGAAGCCGGGCGATAGATATAGATGAGTGCTTCCTTGTCCTGCTTCCACTCTGTATTCGGGATGTGTACAAAGTACTGGCCTGTCACAGGGTGCACAAAGCCCCCCACGCTTTTACCGATGGACTGGTAAATCTTGCAGCCGCTGATCTGCACGGCCATCAATATCATGAGTGCTGATAACAATGTACGCAGGTGAAATGGACTCATGGCTGGTGCCTCTGTTGTTTTATCGTCATCCCCTCTAATGGTACATCCATGTGAAAATCGGGGATGCGACCTGGCGCACTGTTTGTCACGCGATGAAACACAGGATTACAAACGCATGCCAGAGGGGCGGCAGCAAAATGTGAACGATGCACGATAGCGCACGCAAAAGTATGACACGAGGCGTATTTCTTTCGGCTGAAATCGTGCTAAGGTGGGATCAGATGGCGTCACATAAAATTACAAAAGCCAGCTTATGTGTGTGGGGACCGCGTTCAGGCTCGTCGAGCCCGGGCGAAAGAGGACTGAGTCATGAGAAAGGTCGGGATAAGACAAAACGCTTTATATACGCTGATCGCAGCAACCATGCTGCTCGCCGGGCATGCTCCGGCCGAGGGCGTGGAAGAGGCCGCTGCGAAGGATGAAGCCCAGGCGGAGTGGGTCGACGAATCCGGGCAAAGTGTAAGCATTACCTTCTCCGGGTTGCCGGACTATATTGACCTGTCACAGGATCCTGAAGAGGCCAACCGAATTCCCGCCCGCTTGCTCACGAACCCTCAATTGGCCGACATCTTCGTTCCTGGCTTGTTCACACCACCGGCAGCGGGGGGACCTGAAGTGAGTGCTGCGGAGCGTGAACTGACTCAAATTAGTGATCCGATGGCGGATGATGCGGCGATGACCGCGCAACAGGACAGTGCAATCAATGCAGCTATCTTGTTCAGAGAGTTTGTGGATGTCCGCATTGTACCGACCTTTCTGACACAGGACATCCAGAACACGCAGCTCAACTCAGTCGGGCGATAAACGGCCCGGTTACTGATTACTGGGCCTTTGCGCGCGACGCTTTCTCCAGGGCGGACACCCGTTTGTCCAGGGTGACGTATCGGCTGACCAGCTGCTGGCGCGCCTTGTCCACGACATTCAGCTGCTCCTGCATCCGGCTGAGCCGGTCACCCGTCTCCTTCAGCCTGCCGGCCAGCGTCTCCATGGTTTTTTCCTGGCCGGACAATGCACTTTCTGCCGACTTCAGGCGCTCCTCCACCTTGGCCAGTCCCGACAGCAGGCCATTGACCGTTTCACTGGTCTGCATCAACACTTCATCCAGTGCCGCCAACCGCACAGATTGTGCAGAGGTGTCGGTCTGAACCTGCTCGAGAGACTGCGCCTGAGACACCAGCAGCTTCTCGAGCGACTGAACTTCACCTTTCAGGCTTCGCGCGCCCTGCCGGAGTTGCTTGATGTCGTTTTGGGCATCCTGAATCCACTTCTTGTTGCGCTTGTTTGAAACATCCCACAGCTTGCGCATTTCACTGTCAAGAAACTTGAGCTGCCGCGCCACCTCGTTTCCGCTTTGCTGCAATGTGGAGTCTGTATCCTGAAGCTCTCCCTGAAGCTGGGCAATCATGAGGTTGCTC
>RFIV01000254.1 GCA_003695085.1 Gammaproteobacteria bacterium | reverse complement strand
TTCATGACCGCCCCGCCCAAGGCACGCCTGCTCCGACGTTCGGAAGCCAGCGAACAGGCCCGCAAGCCCGTAGCCATCCCTCCCATGCCGGATTACAACGCACGGGTGCTGGGGTATCTGAGCAGCGCAGCAACGCTGGTCGCAGGCATTCTCGAGGGGCATTTTGACGGCGAGCTGATCTGGCTGGTTCCGGCCGCCATGATCTGGCCCCATCTCATCTACTTTATCCTCAGGGCGCTCAACAAGCAGAAAAGCCCGCTTGTAAGACAACGTCTGTTGCTTGTGGATGCCCTGCTCTGCGGCATGATTCTGGTATGCATTGGCTTTTCTCTTGGCCCCACCCTTTTCTGGCTGCTCATGCTGAACTTCAGCTTTATCAATGTCGGAGGGATGCAAAGCTGGGCTCAGGGCAACATCGCCTTGTTGGCCGGGGTCACGCTGACCTCGCTGGCCTACGATTTCAACATCAACCTGGACACGCCCGTTTCCGTCAACATTGTGGCCGGCTTCAGTACCGCGCTTTATGTCTGTGTCACAGCCTTCTATACACATCAGCAGGCGCGAGCGCTCGTACAAGCCAAGACACAGATTCAGCAACAGCGCGAGCAATCCATCGCACTCTCCCACAAGCTGGCAAAGTATCTTTCGCCGCAGGTATGGCAGTCCATCTTCACGGGTGAACGCGATGTACGCCTGGAAACCCAGCGCAAGAAGCTGGCAGTCTTCTTTTCGGATATCAAGGGATTCACCGACCTGAGCGAGGAGATCGAGCCGGAAAGCCTGACCGAGCTCCTCAATCACTATTTCAATGAAATGAGCCAGATTGCCCTGAAATATGGCGGCACCATCGACAAGTTCGTCGGTGACAGCATCATGATTTTCTTTGGCGACCCCACCAGCCGGGGCGCCAAGGAAGACACGCTGGCCTGCGTGGCCATGGCCATCGAAATGCGCAAGCACATGAAAATCCTGCGCCAGAAATGGAGCAGCCAGGGCGTTCGCACCCCTCTTGAAATCCGAATGGGAATTAATACGGGCTACGTCACTGTGGGGAACTTTGGTGCCGAAAACCGGATGGATTACACCATCATAGGCAAGGAGGTCAATCTGGCCAGCCGACTGGAGTCCATGGCAGAGCCTGGCGAGATTCTTGTCAGCTATGAAACCTTTGCCCTGATCAAGGACACCATCATGTGCCGTGACAAGGGCCAGATCACCGTGAAAGGTTTCTCCAAGCCGATCCAGATTTACTCGGTCATTGATTTCCGCCGGGATATTGGCGAAAACAAGAGCTTCATCGAAGCCGAGAGCGAAGGCTTTGCCATGTATCTGGATACTGGCAAGATTTCCGACACCAGCCGCGAGCGGGTGCTCAAGGCACTGGAGCAAGCTGCCGAAAAGCTCCGCAATGGTTGATCCACGCTACTGACGGTTGACTCGCCCCCACTTTTCCGCAACGTCAAGCAACTCCGGATGGCTGGCCCGCACAGGATTGATATCCAGCCCACCGCGTCGCGTATATCTCGCCATGACCATCAGTTTTTCAGGCTTCAGTTTGTGCATCAGATCTGTGTACATGGATTCCACACAGTGCTCGTGAAACCCTTGATGCTGGCGATAGGAAATGATGTAACGAAGCAGGCTTTCCTGCGTGCAGGCAGCGCCTTCAAGGTGAATCAGTACCGACCCCCAGTCCGGCTGCCCTGTTACCGGGCAATTGGATCGCAGCAAATGCGACACCCAGGTACCCCCTGAAGGCCCGGAATCATCTTTTTCAAGCAGAGACGCGGAAGGCGTATAGACGTCCACCTCCACATCCAGGGTGTCCAGTAGCGTACACTCAAACTGGCCTCCCTCTTCAGTAGTGCTGGCATCCGCCGCCAGGCTTTGAACCGGGCAGATCAAAACGTCCACTATCTGTCCCGTGGCGCTGGAGAGATCTTCGACCAGCCGCTCACGTACCGCGCGCTCATCAGAAAAGCGCGTTTGATTGAAACTGTTCAGATAGAGCTTGAAGGATTTGGACTCGATCAGAAACGGGCTGTCAGGGGAAAACCGGAAGCGCACCATGCGCACTTCTGGTCTGCCCTTGCTGTTGAGCCAGGACAGCTCATACCCCCACCATTCGTCGTAGCCATGCCACGAGGGCTCCCCGGGCAGGCTGTCCCGTGACAACGCACGCGGAACCGGAGTCAGTTGCTTCGGGTCATATTGATCAACGTAGGGTGTATCTTGCCCCAGACGCGTAAGTTTTTTCAGTTCATCCATCTTACTTGCGAATCCCCACGCCGCGATTGAGCAGCCAGAGCGAATAGCTGAACAGTACAACGATAAACAACAGGATCATGCCATAGGCGATACCGATATCAATGTCACTGACGCCCAGCAGCCCGTAGCGAAAGGCATTGATCATGTAGAGAATGGGATTGCCCAGCGAAATGGTTTGCCAAAACTCCGGCAACAGCGAAATGGAATAGAACACGCCTCCCAGATACGTGAGCGGTGTAAGCACAAATGTCGGCACGATGGAGATATCATCAAACTTGTTGGCAAACACAGCATTGATGAATCCTCCCAGAGAAAACAGTACGGCGGTCAGGATGACAACACTCACCACCACCCCCAGATGATGGACCTGAAGGTCCGTAAAGGCCAGCGACAGCAGCGTCACGATCAGCCCCACGCACAGGCCGCGTGCCACGCCTCCCGCGACATAGCCGGCGAGCACAATCCAGTTGGGAACCGGAGAGACCAGGATTTCCTCGATGCAGTGCTGGAACTTCATGGAGAAGAAGCTTGAAACGACATTGGCGTAGGAGTTGGTGATGACGGACATCATGATCAGCCCCGGCACGATGAAATCCATGTAGTCATGCCCGCCCATCTTGCCAATGCGTGGCCCGATGAGATTGCCGAAGATCACGAAGTACAGCGAGATGGTAATCGCCGGCGGCAGCAGTGTTTGCGCCCAGATGCGCGTGAAGCGACGCACCTCCTTGATGACGATGGTGATGAATGCCACCCACTTCTCTCTTGCGCTCATGCATCCACCTCGGCCTTGTTTTGTGTCACCAGATCCAGGAACAGCTCTTCCAGCCGGTTCGCCTTGGTCCGCATACTGTAAACCTGTATATTCTGGGCGCTGAGCCTCTCGAACAATGTATTGAGCGTTACACGCCTTTCTATGTCCACTTCCAGCAGCCCGTCGTCATTGAGGCGGCAAGGAATATCGCCCAGATCAAGTGCCCTTTCCGGCTTGGTTCCCAGATCCAGCACATAGGTTTCGCGGTGCAGCTTGCGCAACAGCTCTATCTTGGACGTATTCTCCAGAATCTGCCCCCGATCAATGATGGCAATGTTGCGGCACAACGCCTCCGCCTCTTCCAGATAATGCGTGGTCAGGATAATGGTCTTGCCCTGTGCATTGATATCCTGCAGGAAACTCCACAACGAGCGTCTCAGTTCGATGTCCACCCCGGCGGTAGGTTCATCCAGTATCAAAAGGCCCGGATCGTGCACCAGCGCCCGGGCGATCATCAGTCGCCGCTTCATGCCCCCCGAGAGCATGCGTGCAGGCTCGTTGCGCTTGTCCCACAACCCCAGTTCACGCAGGTACCGCTCGGCGTTCCGACGCGCCTGTCCGAGCGGCATACCATAGTACCCCGCCTGGGTCACCACGATATCGAAGACCTTCTCGAACTGGTTGAAATTGAACTCCTGTGGCACGACCCCGAGTGCCTTTTTGGCTGCCACAAGGTCAGTATCCAGGTCGTGGCCAAAGATGCGCACTTCACCGGCTGACTTGTTGACCAACGAGGACACGATACCCAGCGTGGTCGACTTTCCGGCACCGTTTGGCCCGAGCAGAGCAAAGAAATCCCCCTGCCCCACGTTGAGACTGATTCCCTTCAGGGCTTCAAATCCGTTGCCATAAGTTTTCTTCAGATTCCGGATTTCCAGGGCGTACGTCATGCTCCGACCTCTCTGTTTGGGCGGCCATGATGGAGATACTTGAACGAAAATTCAAGATGTGTTTACGCCTATTCCGAGGCAAGGTTCCCAGTTTGCCGGCAAAAGCGTCGCTATAATCCACGACAAATACGTATCACAACCTCAGACACGGACAGCGTTTTTCTATGAAGCAGGCACTACTGGCCCTTTCCCTGAGCATGATTCTCATCGGTTGCGGTTCCGATGGCGGCGGCGAAAATGACGACGGCACCCGCACCGGGCACTTGCTCTTCAGCGGCATATCCGGCGTACATTACGAAACCGCCAGCCAGAGTGGCACGACAGACAGTACCGGAGCATTCAGATACCGGCCCGGGGAAACCATTACGTTTTCTATTGGAAGCTGGATTATGGCACAGAACGTTCAGACCAAGGACTGGCTGAGCATGATCGACTTTGAAGCAGACGCCTTGGCTGAAGTCGAGTCAGGAACCCTTGCAGATTGCTACAGCGACCAGACCGACAACGACGAAGAGCTCACCGGCCTGATTGCCACCGATCAGGTCTTGCAGCTCAGCGCCCACTCCTGCAAAGAAAAGATAGTAGCGAAACAGGGAAATATAGCCAACAAGCTCGCTTTCCTGCTCACTCTTGATTCCGATAGGGCCAGCGAAAACGGAATCAGCATCACCCAGAAGGTAGCCGACGCCATCACACAGTTCGAAGAGCAGAATCCCGGCGTGATCGACTCCATCGAATGGAATGCGAGCCAGAACACGGAAAACACGGACTATTTCGGAAACCCTGAAAACACCGCACTCCCGGAAGTCAGACTGATCAACAGCATCTGTTTCCCCGAGCAGAGCACAGAAGTATGCGAGGATGCGAATTCAGGCCGGGTCATCACCAACGGAAACAATGCCACCAAATTCCTGGTATCAGAACTCAAAGCCATCACCCGCTACCTGGGTGAGGATGTATTCCTGGACCAGGAGTACTACGAAATTCCTGCCGGCGATACCGATGTCAGAAATTCTAACATTAGACTGATACGGGCAGGCCGTAGCATTCAGGATATGGAGGTTGTCAGCTCGGATGAATCAGTCGTGGCGGTACAAAGTTTTTCAACGACAGACCCCGGCATTAGTTTCTACGCTACCGGATCCAAAGGGCAGAGCGCAACCATCTTCGTCAACATCAGGTATGAGGGAGATTATCGCTGGATTCGCAAAAGTGTGCGGGTCAAGATCATTTAGAGGCGCCTGATACTAGCTCACCCAGCGCCGCAACCCCCAGCCGCCAGACTGAAGCCGGCAGGATTCCAGATCGATATCATAGGCACCTTCCGGCAGTGTGCGGGCGACCTTGAGCTGAATCTCACCATTACTGTTCAGCTGCCGCAAGTCCAGAAGCTGCTGCTTGCGCAGCGGCGTCTTTTCCGGTGAGAGCACTCTCAGCACCTGAGGGAACAGCTTGCGATCCGTGTTCTGCCCAACCACGACCCCTACCGAACCGTCGGACAACTCCACCAGAGTGCCCGCCGGGTAGACGCCTACCGCCTGAATGAACTTCTCCACCAGGTCATCCTGAAACTCGATATTGCGCTTGGCGTACAGCTGGGAAATAGCCTGACTTGGAGACATGGGCTGTACACCGGGCTTCGGCTCGATCAAGGCCTGAAAATGATCCACAATCCCTGCGATCTTGCCCAGCAGCGGGATCCTGTCACCCGTTACCCCCTTGGGAAACCCGCTCCCGTTGTGACGCTCGCGATGATATTCCACCACCTTGATCACGGGTGCTGAAATACCCGGGGTCCGACTCAGGATGGCCACGCCTTCTTCGACGAATTTTTGGTAACGCTTGTATTCTTCGGCGGACAGGTATCCCTGCTTGTTGAGCAGATCATCGTCGAGCCGGGTCTTGCCCACCTGGCTCAGCAGCAACCCCTGCGCCAGGGTCTGCATCACATCAGGTGCCAGGCCCAGGTGGCGAGCGAACACCAGCCCCCAGATACTGGAGGACATGGCATGAGCCCATGCATGCTCGCTTTTTTGTCTCACCCGGGCCATCCAGACAAGAGCGTCCGGATTTTCGATCACCGACTGGGTCATTTTTCTGGCAACATCCCCAGCCTCTGCGATGACCTCCTTGCTTCCCTCGCCTATCCTGTCATACAGCCGCGCCATGGAAACATGCATCTGATCCAGAAGCTTGCCTGCCGCGCTGACAGATT
>RFIV01000003.1 GCA_003695085.1 Gammaproteobacteria bacterium | reverse complement strand
GACGACATTACCCGTGCGCGCACCAAGTACGCCAAAGAGCTTATTTTGTTTTTGCGGCAACAAGACTTTAATAAGGCGCTTGTGCCCTCGTTGCAAGAAGCTTTGCAGCCGTGGAAGGGTGAAGGCTGCCCGGTCTGTGTGGATTACGAGTGCCCGGATGCTCGGGCACGGGTCCGACTGGGTGAAGACTGGCGGGTGGTGCCCGCCGATGATCTCGTGATCCGTTTGCAGTCCCTGTTCGGGCGGGATCGCGTCAAACTTGAATTTTACTGAAGGCCACCCCCGGTGGCCCGTGGACGGGAAACATGTCAGCACAAGAACGCCAGCACAACCCGTATTATCTGGATTTTGAACAGCCCATCGTTGAGCTGGAAGAAAAGATTGAGGAGCTGCGTCTGGTCGGCTCGGCGCAGGACGTCAACCTGCAGGAAGAGATCAGCCGCCTGGAAAGCAAGAGCAAGGCACTGACGGCTGAAATATTCAGCAAACTGAGCAGCTGGGATATTGCCCGCCTGGCTCGCCATCCCAAGCGTCCCTATACCCTGGACTACATCGAAAAAATATTCGATGACTTTGACGAGCTGCATGGTGATCGAAAATTTGCCGATGATCCCGCCATTGTAGGGGGCGTTGCGCGGCTGGATGGCAAGCCAGTGATGGTCATCGGGCATCAGAAAGGACGTGAAATCAAGGAAAAGGTCAAGCGCAACTTCGGGATGCCGCGACCGGAGGGTTATCGCAAGGCGCTCAGACTGATGGAGATGGCCGAGCGTTTTCACATGCCCGTCATGACTTTTATCGACACACCTGGCGCCTATCCGGGCATTGGTGCCGAGGAGCGGGGACAGAGTGAGGCGATTGCACTGAACCTGGCCGTCATGTCACGCCTGAAGACGCCGATCATATCCACCGTGATCGGAGAAGGCGGTTCCGGTGGTGCACTGGCCATTGGTGTCTGTGACCGGCTGTTCATGCTTCAGTATGGCATGTACTCCGTAATTTCACCGGAGGGCTGTGCCTCCATTCTCTGGAAGAGTGCTGAATATGCCGCTGACGCTGCAGAGGCTATGGGAATCACTGCGCAGCGCCTCAAGGAGCTTGATCTGATCGATGCTATTATCGAAGAGCCGTTGGGCGGAGCGCATCGTGACCCGGACATGATGGCGGCGCGAATCAAGCTGCAACTGACTCAATCTCTCGAAGAACTGACTGCCCTGGACCGGGATACGCTGGTTCAGCAGCGTTATGACAAGCTGACGGATTTTGAGCGCTACTTCGGTTGACGCTGTCAAAAGGATAAGTCAGGCGGTGCAGGCTGCACCGTCTGCAGCATGCTATCGGGTCGCCTTGAGTGGTGGCCTGGACTCGGTCGTCCTGCTCAAGGCCTGTCACGACGCCGGGCTTGAGCCTCTGGAGGCCATACATGTCCATCATGGACTGAACGAGCAGGCTGATCGCTGGGCTGAGCACTGCAATGACGTCTGTCGCGACCTGTCCATTCCCCTGATAATCAAAAAAGTTCAGGTTGTCCCCACTGGGCAAGGCCTGGAGGCTGCCGCGAGAGAGGCACGCTATGCCGCTTTCGAGGCAACGATGCGGCGTGGTGATGTTCTCATGATGGCGCACCATGCGGATGACCAGCTGGAGACACTTCTGCTCAGATTGTGCAAGGGCGGTCAGCCCGAAGAACTGGCGGGTATTCCGGGCGAACGGCCGCTGGGCCAGGGCAGGTTGGTGCGCCCGTTCCTGGAAATTGAACGCGAAGCGCTGCGGCAGTATGCACAGATCCAGGGGTTGAGCTGGGTGGAGGATGACTCCAATCAGGACACCCGCTTTGATCGCAACTTTCTCAGGCATGCGATTGTGCCCCTGTTGAAACAGCGCTGGCCGGATTTGCCTGCGCGCATGAACGGCCTGGCCGCCCGCCAGTCCGAGCTGGTGCATTCCGCCCGCCTGGCCGAGCAGGGCTTTCTCGCCAGTTGCCCACCGGGCCAACCACTCTCTCTGGCACAATGGCTTGCAGTGCCAGTTGAGGTACAGGCACGTTTCATGGCGGCCTGGCTCATTAGAGAGACTGGCGATCGTCCGCCTTCACCGCAGCTCAGGCAGTTGGTGCGCCAGCTGCGGGCCGGGCGCAACGTGTGTCTGCCACTCAATGGGGTCTCATTGCGAAGTTGGAGAGGCGCACTGCATGCCGTTCCGGAAACTGATATCAGCCTGGGTAACCTGTCGGGGGAGTGGCCGCTCGAGCTGATTGCCGGGCAGGATGGCACCCTTGAACTGCCGACTGGGGTATTGTGCTGGAAATGGCAGGCTGAAGGGGCTCAGATACCTGAAGATGAGAGCTCGGGCTGGACCTGCCGCTATCGTCGCGCAGGAGACAAGGCTCGCTTTGGAAGGCACCGCTCGGAAAAACCGCTCAAGCTGTGGTTTCAGGCTCAGGGGATACCTGAATGGGTGCGCGCAGGTACGCCGCTTCTATTGCAGAACGGAAGAATCCGTTTATGGGGCGATACAGCCCTGTGCCCTGATGCTTCGGCCGGGGGGCGCGCTGGCTGGTGCGTGAAATGGACCCCAAAAGCGCACGAAAGTGGCTGAGGCATCTCGGGTGAGCCAGCCCAATTGCACAGCGGTTTTCAATATCAACTAGTCAGGGCAATCGGCCGAGGCCGAACGCCCACGGGTCGAAATCCTCCAGCCACTGAGACAGCTCCTCCACGGTAGCAGGGCGCTTGACGTAATAGCCCTGCGCCGTATCACAGCCCGTGCGTCTCAGGCAGGCAAGCTGTGCCGCATCTTCCACACCTTCACCCACAACACGGCAATCCATCGCCTTGCCCATCATGACTGTCTGGGACAAGATTTCCACTTGTTTCGGTAGTCGCCCGTCCGGTATGAGCGACCGGTCCACCTTGAGCTCACTCAGCTTGAGTGCGTTGAGTTGTGCGAGGTTGGAGTAGCCTGTGCCAAAATCATCCAGCGATAGTGACACTCCGGCCTTGTGCAAGGTGTCCAGGTTGTTCTGAGCCAGCTCGGGATCAATGAAAATCTCGGTTTCCGTGAGCTCCAGGCAGAGTGCACTGGCATCGAGATGATGATGTCTGAGCGTTTCAAGAACGTGGCCGGCGAAATCTCGTTCCTCGAGATTACGGGCTGACACGTTGATGGACAAGCGCAAATCCGGGCGGTGCTGCCGCAGGGTCTTCAGGTCAGAGAGTCCTTTGTTCAATACCCACCGCGTCAGTGCGCGGATCTGGCCGGACTGAATGGCGACCTGAACAATCTCATCGGGCGGAATGAATCCGATCTCCGGGTGAATCCATCTCAGGAGCGCTTCCACACCTTCGATGCGCTGCGATTGCAGGTTCAGTTGAGGTTGATACCACAGAGCCAGCTGATGGCCATGAATGGCGTCCTCCAAGGCCCCGACAATGCGTGAGCGGCGCTCGTGAAGGGCCTGGCCCTTGTCGTCATAGACCCGGACACCTGAATAGGCTGGAGATAGCTGCTCGCAGGCCCAGGTGGCGCGAGCGAGCCACTGGTCAGGATCCCCCTTGAGAAACTCGGTGTAAACCGCGCCCACATGCAAGACCTGAGGCAGGCGCTGGCTGCCGATCTCAAGCGGTGTATCGAACAAGTGCTCGAAAATTTTGTGATGGGCACGTGTCAGGCTTCGGCCCGGCTGAAGCAGCGCGGCGAAACGCGCACTGTCCAGACTGGCCAGAGGCCAGCCCTTGTTTTCATTGGGAAGATGGAGGGTTTGAATGCCGGGAATGCGGGCAAGGGCATCGCACAAGATCTGCAAGGCTTGTTGAATGGCCTGCTCCGTCAGGGCTGTGCCGAGGGTGCCCGACGCCTCGGTGAGTTTGGGCAAGCTGAAAACAAGGAGGCCGCCCGGCAGCGAGCGGTTCGACTCATGCTCCAGACGGCGCATCAGCACTTGCCGGTTGGGCAGGCCGGTCACCGGGTCCATGAGTGCCGAGCGCTGAAGTTCGCGTTCCGCCGCTTCTCTGGCGGCCTGGGAGGCGAGCGCATGGGCGGCCTGCCTCTCGCGATCACGGTGTTCGTCACCCATGCGTATGGCCAGTGCAACGGTCAGCATCAACGCATCGAAGACAGATCCTGCCTGAAGCGCGTTCTGAGTCCAGCCATTTGCAGGCAACAACGCGAGGTTGGCCAGGGACGTAATCAATCCGCCAACCACCAGGATGCCGGTAGCGAGGGTATACAAGCGGGCACGGGGTACGCCACGGAACCAGCACCAGGGACCGGTGAGCGCCATGGGTACAAGAATCAGAACAGCCAGCAACACGGCGATCAGGTTCTGAGTCTGGTAGGGGGTGAAAGGCGTTGACAGGAGAAAGAAGAAAGCTGTCCCGGCTGTCATGCGGAAAAACCCGGAAAGGCGCGGGGCGTGCCGGGTCAGGCGCAGGAAACAGATCGTGAAGGCGCTCAGTGCCCCCAATACAGTGAAGATGCTGCCGAGCAACAGCTCATGCGCGACTTCCGGCCATTCGGGTACCAGGTACCTGAAAACGCTGCCACGCAGGCTGCCGACCAGCGTCACCATCCCCAGACACGTGAGTGCATAGTAGAAAAAAGCCTTCTCGGAGCGTATCTGCCAGAACATCAGAGCATTGAGCAGCACCATCAGCAACATGGTGCCGTAGTAGAAGCTGTTGGTCATGGTTGACTTCGTGACGTGGCGGACGAAGTCGTTGGGTGTGTAAAGGCGTACCGGAATCTGGACACCCCCGGTGGACTGGATCCGTATCCAGGCCTCGGGCCATCTCCCATGGGTCAGGCGGTCGACATTGAAGGCAAAGGTCTCGAAGTCCACCGGGCGGGTACTGTAGGGGAGGCGATCGCCTGTTTTCCAGTGCCTGATGCGTCTCCCGGACAACGGATCGACAAGAAACACATCCACGTAGTCGAGTGCAGGGAAGGCGATTTCCAGGACATAATGATCCGGTGTGCCCGCTATGTTTTCTGCCTGCACACGGAGCCAGAAAGCGGACGTATTGTAGCCGGGGTTCAGGGTATTGGAGGCGGGCGCGCTCTGCCAGAGTTCGGGCGCAGCAGACTGAATCTGTGCGAGTGACTGGTTGCCACTGCTGTCTTCCAGCCAAAGGATGCGAGCAGAAACCGCCGCAGCCGCCCCGCCGGGCACTGAAAGAATCAAAAGAGCACAGATCAGAGCCCAGAGACCGTACCGGCTGGTTGATGGCATCCACGTGTCCGCATTCGCATCCTGTACAGGGAAGTATATGCGGCACGCGGACAATTGCCCAGTTTGTCTGCTGAGCAGGTACTTACCGCAACCGTGCCGGGATCAGTGCGGGTGCTTTTCCTGGTCTTTTTTGATCATGTAGTACACACCGCCAAAAAACGCGATGGTCAGCACGACTACGGCAACACCGGCAATCACAACCTGATCCATATACATATTTGCGATCTCCCAAAATCGGTGAAAGACAGGGTCTATTTTGTGGGGAGCTGTGCTTGCGTGTAATGACCTTGGTCAAATTATGGGTAAGTGTGGGCGTTGCCTTGAGCCGGCAGGAAGGATCGGCGACAATGCGCGACTACAGGAGGCCTGTCATGATCGTCAATTTTGAATCCCTCAAGCCGCTGCAACGCTATCATTGGCTGACCCAGACACTGATCCCGCGCCCCATCGCATGGGTGCTGACGCAGCATGAAAGCGGCCATTTGAATCTGGCGCCTTTTTCCTTCTTTACAGCGATATCCAGTGCCCCGCCATTGCTGATGTTTTCGGCGGGAAAGAAGCCGGATGGGTCTCCAAAGGACAGCGTCCGCAACGCCGAGCGCACGGGGACGCTGGTAATCCACATCGCCTCGGCGGACCTGCTCGATCCTCTGAACCAGAGCTCGGCCACGCTTCCCGCAGAGGTATCCGAGGTGGATCAGCTGGGCCTTGAAACGCTGCCGTTCGAAGGGTTTGACCTGCCCCGCCTGGCGGCTGCGCCGGTCGCATACGGATGCCGGGTTCACGCCATTCAGCCCATGGGAGACGTGCCACAGTCCCTGGTCTTTGCACGCGTGGAAACCTTGTATGTGAAAGAGAGCGCGGTGACTGTATTGGACAACGGGCGTTGCCAGGTGTCTGCCACCGAGCTGGATCCTCTGGCGCGCCTTGGGGCCAGGGAATATGCAACGCTTGGTGATGTCCTGCAACGTGAGCGTCCCGAATAATGCTTGAGGCACCAGATTTTGAGGCTCTGCTCAATCGTAATCCGATCGACAAGCGTGCGCTGTGGGTCAATCCGCCACAGGGTTGGCGCCCCCCCAATGATGACATCGTCATGACCTGCCACTGGGGGCATGCCCGCCAGATGCGGGAGGCGGGTGTTCGTGTTGCCTACGGGCCAGAAGAGTCAAGGGGCCTGATCGGACATGGCTCGGGATTTCAGGTCGCCGTGATGACGCACCCGAAGTCACGCACGGAGTGGCTATGGATGTTGAAGAACCTGGTGGGTACGCTGTTGCCGGATGCGCGCATCCACTGTCTCGGGCACAAGAAGTCCGGTATTGAAGGCAGTATTCGGCAGTTGAGGAAACAGGGGCTTCAGGCACACAAGATCGATTCGGCGAGGCACTGTCAGGTGTGGCAGCTGGAAGCGTCGAGCGTGCCAGCCCTGCAGCTCGGTCTGTCAGAATGGACCCTGGAATGGGGCGGTGAGCCTGTCAGGGTTGCAGCCTTGCCCGGTGTATTTGCTGAAGGACGATTGGATGCAGGGTCGCAATTGCTGTTGCAGACATTGTCCGAGCACCCATTGCCAGCGGGCCGGGTGCTGGACTTTGGCTGTGGGGCCGGCGTGCTGACAGTTGTATTGGCCCGGGATGAACGGCTTGTCGTCGATGCCGTGGATGTGCAGTGGCAGGCCGTGGAATGCACGCGGCACACGCTGGCCTTCAATGGACTGGATGCTGCGGTCTGGCCCTCGGACGGGCTTTCAGATGTGGATGCGCGTTATGAGGCAATCGTCACCAACCCGCCATTTCATGAGCACGTGAAACAGACCACGGCCGTGACAGAGCGATTTCTTCAACAGGTCGCCCGACACCTGAAACCGGGCGGACGGCTCAGACTGGTGGCCAACGCGTTCTTGCCCTATGCCGATCTGCTCGAACATGAGGTCGGCCCATTTGAAGTGCTGGCAGAAACACCGGCTTACAGGGTCTATGAGGCACGCCATGGGGAGTGAAGCGCGCCAATGGCAGTGGGTTCTGGACGTTGAGGTCTGTGCTGCCGACTGGCTGGCGAAAGAAACCGGGCTTTCAAAAGGCCGGGTCAAGGATGCCATGAACAAGGGGGCTGTACTGCTCAAACGAGGCAGGCAGCCGGAAAAGCGCCTTCGACGCGCAACGTTCCGCCTTCTGCCAGGTGACCGGCTTGCCCTGAACCATGACCCGGAAATACTCGCCTGCACACTGGAGCAGACACCTGTCCTGATCAGTGAGCAGGGCGATGTTCTGGAGGTATACAAGCCGGTGGGGTGGCTTTCGCAAGGATCTCCCTGGGGGGATCACCTGAGCGTGGAGCGCTGGTTGCAAACTCAAGGGTACCCGGATGCGCGTGTCGTGCACCGCCTTGACCGCGAGACTGCGGGCGTCATGCTTTATGCGCGCAGGCGCCATGTGGCAGGGACATTGAATCAGCTGTTCCAGAACAGGCGTGTTCGAAAGCTCTACCTTGCGCGCGTGGCAGGGCATTGCCCTGAGCCGATGACGGTACAGGAGCCGCTGGATGGCAAGTCCTCGGTCAGCCATGTCCGGCCCCTGATCAAGCAGGACCCGGCCCTGGTGGAAGTGGATATCGAAACAGGGCGCTTTCATCAGGTGCGTCGCCATCTGGCCCACATGAGGCTGCCAGTACTGGGCGATCCGCGTTACGGTGAGGGCAACGCGCATCCGGACGGTCTGCACCTGGTGGCATACCGCCTGATCTACCCCTGGAAAGGACAGCTTCGGGACGTTCGGATACCCGAGTCCCTGATGCCTCCGTGGTCGATTGCTCCCGATGCCTGAAAGTACCTTGATCATTGTCGGACCGACAGCCAGTGGCAAGACACGGCTGGCTGCAGAGGTCGCTCGCCGGGCTGGAGCGTGCATCCTGTCTGCCGACTCGCGGCAGGTCTACCGTGGCATGGATATCGGGACTGGAAAGGATCGCGAAGAATACGGCAATCTGCCGGTCGAGGGACTGGATCTTCTCGAGCCGGGGTGCGAGTTCAGCCTCTGGGATTTTCTCAATCTGGCCAGGCACGTGCTTGCACGGTGCCAGAAGACCCGCCAGCCGTTGATTGTCGCCGGCGGAACCGGGCTTTACGTATCAGCGCTGGCCGAGCGCTACCAACTGACCGAGAACCGTCTGAGCGACGCGCAGCGACGCTGGCTCGACGGGCTGGATCATGCAGCCCTGCGGGCTGAACTCTTGCGGCTCAAGCCCGCGCAACACAACCTCACTGATCTGGAGGAGGCCACCCGAACCCGGCGTGCGCTGGAAATCGCGATGGCGGAGGCCGCCGGTGCCCCCGTCGTTCAGTTTGAAGGGCCGATTTGCGTGGTGGGGCTTCAGTGCGCCGGACGCGAACTCAGACAGCGCATTCGGGCACGCTTGCTGGAGCGCGTGCAAAATGGACTGGTCGAGGAGGTGGCCCGACTGCGTCAACAGGGCGTGTCGGATGAGTGGTTGATGATGATCGGCTTGGAATACCGCTACGTGACCCGTTTTCTGACAGGCGCCCTCAATCGTAATGATATGATGCAGCAGCTTGAGGCGGCAATATACGAATACGCGCGCAAACAGAACAAGTGGTACCGGCGCATGGCGCGAAACGGAGTCGAAATTTACTGGCTGGACGCTGCAACGGCAGCGCCGGAACAGGTCATGTCGATCTGGGAACAACACGACCATGCAAAACCCCTTTGACTCGCTGGCTGATGCCTTCACCCGAAAAATATATGGCAGCCTGAAGGGACAGCTGCGCCTGCAGGGTATCCAACGGGATTTGTGCGAAGCCCTGGGCGTGAGTGCTCTGACAGCAGTGCCCGAATCGCTCTCGGTTCTCGATATCGGTGCCGGCGATGCTCGTATTTCGTCGGAACTGGCCAGGTCAGGGTGTTCGGTGACAGTCGTTGAGCCGTCCGCTGCGCTCATGTCGCGTGCTCGTGAGCGCTTTGCACCGGATGCGCGTGTGCATTTTGAAATGGCCTCCTGGGAGGCGATTTCTCGGGACATGGCGGCTCACGACCTGGTATTGGTGCATGCCGTACTGGAGTGGCTGAACTCACCCGGGCAGGTTTTGCCCTCGCTGGTGCGAGCGGTGCGGCCGGGCGGATGGTTGTCCGTGGCCTTCTACAACCGGCATGGCATCGTCATGCGCAATCTGGCCAAGGGCAATCTGCGCAAAGTGGAAAGCGGTGACTTCAGTGGCATGCAGGGCGGCCTCACCCCGCGTCACGCCTTCGACCCCGTGCAACTTCAACAGCAGTTTGAAACGTTGGGCATGGAGATGGCAGTCTGGTCCGGTCTGCGCACCTTTTACGACTTCATTCCACGGCATGTGCGGCCGACGCTCGAAGAAGAGGATATTTGCCGGCTGGAGGCGAGGTTTTCCCGCATGGACCCCTACCGGCAGTTGGCCAGCTACCAACACATGGTGTTTCGCAAGCCCCTCTGATCAACCGGGTTTGCGCGCCAGAATCACCGCCCGTTTCGGAGCAGGATAACCCTCTACCGTACGCGCCGGATTCGAGGGGGCGAGGAATTCCTTCAGTGAGTGGAAGCGCATCCAGTCCGTTTGCCGCTGTTCCTCCAGCGAAGTGACTGAAACATCTACCGTGCGGATGTCCTGCCAGCCTGTGCGTCGGAGCCAGCGCTCCGCGGCGGCAGGGGAGGGGATGCACCAGACATTGCGCATTTGCGCATAGCGGTCTTCGGGCGTCAGAATGGTATTGGCATCACCATCCACAACAATGGTTTCCAGCAGCAGCGTACCACCCGGGCGGAGGAAGGATTTCAGTTCATCCAGATGATCGAAAGGCGATCGGCGATGGTAAATGACGCCCATTGACAGCACCAGATCAAAGGCACCAAAAGGCGGCAGGTCCTCCGACTTGAGAGGGAGATAAAATACCGGTTCATCTGGCAGGTAGCGCTTGACGGCCTGAAACTGGTAGAGAAACTTTTGCGATGGGTCGGCACCAACAACCAGCCGGGCGCCTTCTCCATGCAGGCGCCAGCAGTGGTACCCGCTGCCGCAGCCGACATCCAGCACGCTCAATCCGTTCAACTCGGGCAGCCAGGGTTGAATGCGGTGCCATTTCCAGTCCGAACGCCATTCGGTGTCCACAAAGGTACCAAAGAAGTCGAAGGGCCCCTTGCGCCAGGGCATCATCGAGCGCAAGGCGGTTTCCAGCGCTTGCATCTGGCGGTCGGTCAAAGGCTGTGCACTGCGCAGGGTGATGGCATCCGAGGCCGTGTTCACGGTCACCTCTTCAAGATCCGGCAATTGATTGAAGCCGTCTTGCCATCTAGGGGTGTCGCCATTGAGGCGCTCGTAATACTGTGCTTTCAGTGCTGTGCGAAGGTCCGCCTCGAAGCGGGCCATGGGGGTGCGGGAAAGCGCCTGAAAGAAGCTCTCGAAGTCAAACATCACTTCACCGCCAGGACCGATATAAAATTGAAACACTGGAACCAGCACGCCGCGTGCG
>RFIV01000253.1 GCA_003695085.1 Gammaproteobacteria bacterium | reverse complement strand
TGCCTTCCCAGTAAAAGATCGGCTCGATGTCTGGCATCCAGCGCAGCACTTCGCCCGCCTCCAGCAGAAAATCCGGATTCCGGGGGCGACCGTACCGGGCCTGGTCGCGGGTAAAGGTTTCGTAGATCAGTACGCCACCCGGCTGCAGTGCCTGAATGATCTGAGGGATGAGCGGGCGGTGCAGGTAACGGAACACCAGAATGGCGGCATAGTGGGAAGCGGGCAGGATTGGGGTGAGGCCGCTCTCCAGATCCACCTGAAGGAGCCGGTGCCTCTTGGCCAAATCTGGGTGGCGGGGCGTGATGCGGTCACAAATCGTACGTGTGAAAGGTTGATCCGCCTGCTCAAGTGCACGTCGGACGTCTGTCAGCGCCTCGTCGGACCGGTCTGCAAAGTCAACCGAGTAACCCTGGTGAGCCAGCCACAGACCGTTTTGTCCTGATCCGCAGGCCAGATCCAGAACCGGGCCATCCTGAGGCGCAGTATCCAGGTTGCGCCAGTGCCGGATCAGCAGTGTTGCAGGGGGGGACGTCGGGACCTGTGCTGAACGGGACATGTCGGATACGAACCCACGGGTATCGGAATGGCGGATAAGGAGCATAGCATACCCGGGCACCATTGTTACCGGATGGCCGTTCGAGATGTGCACACTATTGGTGCAGATGCTGATAGCGATGCCACATCAGGCTGCATCATAAGGGGGCGATGATACGTGTCCGGCATCGTGAACTCTGTCTTGCGGGCGAGGGGGAAAGAGTAACTTCAAGCGCCCTGTTTTACGGCTGTTTGTAGGCCGGACCTCTTCATGAAAGTGGGTGAGAACGCCTTTTTTGGGATGCTGATACGTGGGCATGGCACCAATACTGCAGCGATCCAGCTGGACTTCATCATGGGGGCATTGGAGCGTGTATGGCTGACTGGCTCATTTTTACCGATCTCGACGGCACGTTGCTGGATCATCACACTTATCGACATGCCGCAGCGAATGACATGTTGGCGTATCTGCGTGAGCTTCAGATCCCGGTAATTCCCTGTACCAGCAAGACCCGGTATGAGCTCGCCAGCTTGATGCCCGAGCTGGGGTTGAGCGGCCCGTGTATCGTTGAAAACGGTGCCGCGATCTGTGTCCCCGAGGCGCTCTTGGCGCCTCCCGATGGTGCCTGTCCGGACAAGGTCCTGACTGGCTGCTGGATGTACCGTCTGGGAGCCCGCCAGACGGACATTGATCGGGTGTTAGGGGCATTGGGGCGATCATTCCGTTTCCGACGCCTCAGTCAGATGTCGCCCGAATCTGTGACGGCGGAGACGGGGCTGGCGCCCGGGCGGGCGGCGTTGGCATGTCGGCGGGAATTTTCCGAGCCGATTCTGTGGGATGACGCTGAAGCCGCGCGGGAAGTCTTTTCGGCTCGCCTGGCGCAGCAAGATCTGCGCCTGCAACGAGGCGGACGTTTCTGGCATGTTACCGGGGTGGCGGACAAGGGCACCGCCCTGATCTGGCTGGCCCGTTATTGGGAGCGGTGTACCGGGCGGGCAGTCAGAACCATCGCGCTGGGGGATAGCGACAACGACATGCCCATGCTGCGCGCGGCCAATCATCCGGTCATCGTCAGATCACCGGTGCATCCGCCGCCACAACCGGGGCCATCCCACCCGGTGTACATCAGTCAGAAAACCGGCCCGGCGGGCTGGTCTGAAGCCCTGAATATACTCCTGGAGACCTGTTATGGGTGACTTTTATCAGAATGGCATTATCACGACCTTGCACCATCTGGCAGACCGGCCCACGGAGGCGTTGGAGGCGGAATTGTGCCAGTTTGCCCGGCACCGGCCCATGGGGCTGATTCTGCCCTGTCTGTATTCCGAGCTGCAGACCCCCGCCATGCCCAACATACTCAGGCATCTCAAGGCGGTACCCTATCTCGGACAGATTGTTATCGGGCTGGACCGGGCCACGGAAGACGAATACCGTGAAGCGTTGAAGCACTTTGCGCAGTTACCGCAGGACGTGAAGGTGCTCTGGAATGACGGCCCCCGGCTGCGTGCCCTGGATACGGCTCTGCAACGCGAGGGGCTGGCCCCGCGTGAAGCCGGAAAGGGGCGCAATGTCTGGTATTGCATGGGCTACATGCTCGCGTCCGGACAGGCCGAGGCCATCGCCATGCACGACTGTGACATTCTCACCTATGATCGCCGTTTGTTGGCCCGGCTGATCTATCCGGTGGCCAATCCGGCGTTCAGTTACACCTTCTGCAAGGGCTATTATGCCCGGGTGGCGGGGGGCAAGATCAACGGGCGTGTCAGTCGTTTGTTGGTCACGCCGTTGCTGAGAGCCCTCAAGCGGATCTTCGGATCGCTGGACTATCTTGAATACCTGGACAGCTATCGTTATCCGCTTGCCGGAGAGTTTTCCTTTCGCCGTGATGTCATGACGGACATCCGCATTCCCTCCGACTGGGGGCTCGAGATTGGTGTGCTCAGCGAGATGACGCGCAACTACTCCAACAACCGTCTGTGCCAGGTGGATATTGCGGACGCCTATGACCACAAGCACCAGCCCTTGTCGCCGGAAGATGCCAGCCGCGGACTGTCGAAGATGTCCATCGATATCACCAAGGCAGTCTTTCGCAAGCTGGCCACCCAGGGGATTGTGTTCAATCAGGAAACGTTCCGTTCAATCAAGGCCACGTACTTCCGCATCGCGCTGGATTTCGTGGAAACCTATCGCAATGACGCCATGATCAACGGGCTGAAGCTGGATGTGCATCAGGAAGAACAGGCGGTCGAGCTGTTTGCCCGAAACATTCTGGAGGCAGGACAGCATTTTCTCGAGCACCCCATGGAGGCGCCGTTTATTCCAAGCTGGAACCGGGTGCTCAGCGCCGTGCCGGATGTCTGGTCGCGGTTGCTGGCGGCGGTGGAGGCCGACATGGCTGAACATGCAACGGAACCTGCCCATGGATGAGCTGGATCTGTTTCAGCGTGTCGTCCGCAAGCTCTCCGTACTCTATCCGGAGCATGATTGCGAAGCGCTGGCTCATGCCTGCCTGAGTCGCATGAGGTTGGAAGCATGTGGGGGCGCCGCTCCGGCTGCACACAGCTGCCTCTGGAGCCAGCGTGATGCCGTGGTGATTACCTATGCAGACAGCGTTATCTGTGAGGGCGAGCCTCCGCTGCGAACGCTGGAACGTTTTCTGACCTGTCATCTTGGGCAGGCAGTGTCCGTTGTGCATGTTCTGCCGTTCTTTCCTTACAGCTCGGATGATGGTTTCAGTGTCATGGATTACACCTCGGTGAATCCGTCTCTGGGTGATTGGGCCGATATTCGCAGGTTGGCGGAGCGGTACACGCTGATGGGAGACGTGGTACTCAATCACTGCTCGGCGCGCAGTCTGTGGTTCGAAAACTTCAGGGCCGGACGCGAGCCGGGTCGACGCTTTTTTATTACGGCAGATCCGGACGCGGATCTGGCCGATGTCGTGCGACCGCGCACGACACCCTTGTTGACGGCAGTGGAGACCGTTGAGGGAGAAAAGCATGTCTGGACCACATTCAGCCCCGACCAGGTGGACCTGAACTTTGCCTGGCCGGAAGTGTTGCTGAGCTTTCTCGATATTCTCAGGCTTTATCTGGATCAGGGGATACGCTGGTTCCGCCTGGATGCGGTGGCGTTTGTCTGGAAGCGCATCGGCACGCCCTGCATTCACCTGAAAGAAACCCATGTGTTGGTACGTCTGCTGCGTCTGCTGCTGGAACATGCGGAGCCCAGGTCGGTGGTGATCACTGAAACCAATGTGCCCAATGTGGAAAATCTGAGTTATTTCGGTAATGCCAATGAAGCGCACATGGTTTACAACTTTGCGCTGCCGCCCCTGGTGGTCCACAGTGTGCTGTCAGGCAACACAGACGCCTTGCGACGCTGGTTGATGACGCAGCCCCCGGCGCAACCGGGCACCACCTACTTCAACTTCATTGCCTCCCATGACGGTATTGGTCTGCGGCCGGCGGAAGGTCTGCTGGCGGAGTCGGATATGGAGAAACTGCTGGCCACGACGGAAAGGCAGGGCGGGCGAATCAGCTATCGCGTGCAGAAGGGGGGGCAGCTTATCCCCTATGAACTGAATGTCAGCCTCTGGGGGCTGGTTGCAGGTACCCATGACAATGAAAACGACGGACTGCAGCTCGAACGTTTCGTCGCGATGCACACATTCATGATGGCGCTGGAAGGTGTGCCGGCGTTCTATATTCATAGCCTGCTGGCGACGCCGAATGATTTGGAGCGCATGGCGCACTCGGGTCACAACCGGGCCATCAACCGGCACAAGTGGGAGATGATGGCGCTGTATGCGAGGCTCGAGGCCCCCGGCTCGACTCAGTCACGTGTGCTGTCTGCATTGTGTGAACGTTTACGCATTCGCAAGGCTCAGTCCGCGTTTCACCCCAACGCCACGCAGTTTACGCTTCAGTTGCCGTCGCCTCTGGTCGGCGTCTGGCGGCAAAGCCGTGACCGCAGGCAGTCTGTTTTTGCACTGCATAATCTTTCCGATCAGTGGGTGCGCCAGCCACTGGCAGATCTGAATCTTGTAAGCACCGAGCACTGGCGTGACCTGCTGTCGGGCGAGCTATACAGCGATCATGCGCAAGTTGTGTCACTGGCACCGTATCAGTGTATCTGGCTTACCAATGAAGAAGCGGGCGCGCACTGAAAGCGCCTGGCACTAGAGGCCCATCTGCTTTGCGATGACCTCGCGCATGATTTCCGTCGTCCCGCCGCCGATGGGCAGAATCCGTACATCCCGGTACAGGCGCTCGATGGTGCTTTCGCGCATGTAGCCCATGCCGCCAAATATCTGCACTGCTTCGTTGACCACCCACTGCGCGACGTTGGTAGCAAAGTTCTTGGCCATGCACACCTCCTTGACGGGCTGCTTGCCTGCGGCAATGGTGGTCGCCACCTGGAGGGTGAACGTTCTGGCCGCAGTGACGCGGGTGGCCATTTCTGCCAGCCGGTGACGCTGAACCTGAAACTTCGCCAAGGGCCGGCCAAAGGCTTCACGCTGCCTGGCCCACTCCAGCGCCAGATCCAGCGCGATTTCAGCCGAGCGGTAGGCCATGACGGCCAGTGCCAGGCGCTCGGACACGAAGTTGGCCATGATGAGCGGGAAGCCGGCATTTTCGACACCGATCAGGTGCTCGGCCGGGACGCGGACGTTGTCAAAAAAGAGTTCCGCCGTATCACTGCACCACCAGCCCATTTTCTTCAGTGGCCGGCCGCGGGTGAAGCCGGGGGTATCCCGCCCAATCAGCAGCAGGCTGATGCCGCCAAAGCCGTCACCGCCAGTACGCACGGCGACTGTGTAATAGTCGGCCCGCTGGCCACTGGTGATGAAGGTCTTGCTGCCGTTGACGATATAATGGTCACCCTCGCGTACGGCGCGGGTTTTGAGATTGGCTACGTCCGAGCCGCCGCCGGGTTCAGT
>RFIV01000252.1 GCA_003695085.1 Gammaproteobacteria bacterium | reverse complement strand
TTGTTTCTCATGGGCCTGGAATGGGCGCTTTTCCCGCTGGGCAAGAGCATGGCCGCCCAGCTCACCCACCCGGACTTCATCCAGCCCGGCCTGGCCGCCACGGTGGCTGATACCGTCCCGCATGTGCCGGACTGGACGGCCTACGGCTGGGTCTATGCGTTTGCCTTTGCCATCGGCTTTGCCACGACCATCGCGGAGCCCTCGCTGCTGGCAGTCGCCATCAAGGCCAATGACGTCTCCGGGGGCGCCATCAACGCCTGGGGGCTGCGCATTGCCGTGGCGCTGGGTGTCGCAGTCGGCATCACGCTGGGCGCCTACCGAATTGTCGTGGGACATCCATTACATCTGTATATCATGGTGGGCTATGTCATCGTGGTGCTGCAGACCCTGCGTGCCCCCAAAATGATCATCCCGCTGGCCTATGACAGCGGCGGAGTCACCACCTCCACGGTGACCGTACCCCTGGTGGCAGCGCTCGGTCTCGGACTGGCCGAAAGCGTACCGGGACGTAGCCCGCTGATTGATGGCTTTGGCCTGATCGCCTTTGCCAGCCTGTTCCCGATGATGTCCGTGATGGGCTACGCCCAACTGGCCCAGTGGCGGGCCCGACGAACCTGAGAGGAGATCCTCATGCACTACAAACTCATCATCGCCTTTGTGGAAGACGGCGTGACCCAGAAGGTGCTGGAAGCTGCCCGCGAGGCCGGTGCGACCGGTGCGACCATCATCAACTCCGCCCGCGGTGAAGGGCTGAAGAAAAGCAAGACGTTTCTGGGGCTGTCACTGGAAACCGCCCGCGACGTGCTGCTGTTTCTCGTGGAGGAGCATCTGAGCCGCTCCATTCTTGAAAAGATTGGTGAAGTGGGCGAGTTTGACAGCAAGCCCGGCACCGGCATCGCCGTTCAGATTGATGTGGAGGACGCCGTGGGGATTCAGCACCAGATGGCCAGTCTGTCCCAAACCGTGGAGGACCTGTTGTGAATACAAAACCTGTAATCAAGGCGGCGGACGTGATGTCGTCCGGATTCATCGAGATGGACGGTCTGTCCACCGTGGCTGAGGCGCTCGCGCTTCTGCGGGATCAGGATCTGAGCGTGGTATTTGTCTCGCCCCGTGACGAGCACGACGCCTGGGGCATTGTACTGCTGGCGGACATTGCCAAGAAGGTACTGGCCCAGGACCGTTCACCGGATCGCGTGAATCTCTACGAGATCATGTCCAAGCCGGTAATCAGTGTCGAACCGGACCTGAACGTGCGCTACTGCGCGCGCCTGTTCCACCGCTTTGGCCTGTCCGTCGCACCGGTGATCAAGGACAACCGGATTCTCGGCGTGATCAGCTACCGCGAGCTGGTGCTGAAAGGACTGGTCTGAATTTGCCGCCCTCAGGCTCGGCAAGTGCACGCCGCAAGCGATGCAGAAGCTGACCGGGCATGCGCTTCAGCCACCCGGCCGGACTCGCTGAGGCGACCGGTGCATGGAAGCACACGAGCTGATGCTCATAACGCTCAAAGTACCCCGGCATGGACGAACGGGCTTGCAGGTGTTCGCTGTCCGGCGAGGGCTGCGCCAGTGGCCGTGCATCAAAAACCTGGCTAAAGGAGCGGAGCAGCCCTTCCGGGGTATATCCCACCCACCAGCGAATGCCAAGGCGCACGGAGGCCAGAAACATGGCGGCAGTGAGCCCGGCCGTCACAAGGCGTCCCTGCTTGCGGAAGGCGGGCATGACCGCAAACCGGCCCAATTCGGCCGTGGCGGTCGGGTCCGTGGGCACCCGGGTATTGAACAGGCGGAGCAACGGGCTGCCAAGATGCAGGGGGGTCAATCGGAGTGTTCCGGCAGGCTGGCCCTTGTAACAGGCCAGAAAGCTCAGCGAATGGGTTTCAAACCCGTCCCGAAGCACTCCGTTGGGGTGGGTGTGCTCGGTGATTTATCCCGCCTGACAATAAACCTGCCAACGCATGCGAAAAACCTGGCGCCTTTCCGCCGCCTTGCGTGCAATCACAAACCGATAGCCCATCAGCGCCAGAATACCCAACAGCAGATGACATAGCAGGATGGCAGGCCATTGGCGCAACCGTTCTGTCAGCGCGGTGCCCCTGCGCGGGAAGGAAGAGAGGTGTAACTTTTCCGAGAAAGCAGCGTCAAACATGTCATCGGCCCTATGGTTTATTTTTGTCACAAATATTTACATATATCGCTTACTCTCAAACTTTTTGTAACACAAACAACGCAAAACGTGATCTGATTCACATCAAGAATTCTGTCAAGGATCCGGATTGGAGTATGCTGGTCGCTTCACGATGGAGTCCTGCCATGTCCACCGCACGCCCGCACTTTGCACCAGAGGCTGCTCTTTCACCGCGCCGCATTGAAGTCTCGCTGAATCGGGCATCTGTGCACTGGGTGGGTGGCGACCCGGTGACCAGCCACTTCTTCAATGCACTGAGCGCGCTCATTCCGCCCGTGGAGCGCATTGTCATCCGTATCCTGCGCGACATGGACCGGGCCACCTTGCCGGATCCGCTCGCCCGCGATATACGCGGCCTGATCCAGCAGGAGGCCTGGCACAGCCGCATTCACCGGCAGTGCAACCAGGCCCTGGCGCTCTGTGGGTATTCGGCCATCCCCGGGCTTGACGGTTGGCTGGAGCGCGCACTCCGGCTGGTTGTGCGATGCCTACCCCGAAAACTGAAACTCGCCCTGCCCTATGCCTTCGAGTTGTATACCGCCAGCCTCAGCCTGGCTGTACTGGAACGTGGAAACGACTGGGGACTGGAAGACGCTGACACGCCGGAAGGACCACACAAGGTACTGATCTGGCACGCGCTGGAAGAACTGGAACATCAGGACGTGTGCGGGGATCTGCTCGAGGCCTTGGACATACGCCGCCGTTGGGGCAGCTTTGCCGCGCTGGCCATAATGCCGGTACTGCTCACGGTTGTGGCGCTGACTCACCTTTACTTCATGCACACAGACCGCAGCCTCTATCGCCCCCGGCATGTCCGGTGCTACCTGGGCATGCTGATCCGTCAGAGAGGCCCCTATGGCACGCTGGTGGGCGGCGTGCTCAGGCGCCTGTGGCGGGGAGAAGCCGATTACGGCAACACGGGCCGGGCCGGTGTGCTCAGGGCCCTGACTCAATTCACGGGCTGACCCTTTGACGTCTATACACCAGCCGGTAAAATAGCGGGCGCGTGCCGGAATAGCTCAGTCGGTAGAGCAACTGATTCGTAATCAGTAGGTCGCAGGTTCGATTCCTGTTTCCGGCACCACCTTTTCCCACCATTCCCGTGATGCCCGAATACTGGCCACAACCGGACATGGCTGCCCTGCGGCAGGATCCAGTGGTCAAGGAATCCTTAACACGTTCAGCGGCGCTCAAAACCGGAGTCCGGCGGCTTCAGGCCGCGTGTCGCGAGCGATATGCCGGACCATCTGTGGTCGGTTCAGTCAGGGTCATCTGCCTGATCCTCGACCGGCGAAAGCCAGATCGCTTCCTGTTCCAGTGCCTTGCCCAAGCGTTGCATGGCAACCATCAGGGCACGTACCGGCGCATACGCATCCCCTTCCGGAAGAAGAGCTGCCGCACGGGCGAAGTCCTCCCGGGTGCGCTGCCACAGGTCAGGATTGCCAAACCGGCCAAGCTTGGCCTGCCAGTCGGCCATCAGGTAAAATCTGGCCCCATCCCCCCCCTGCGCCAGCAGCCGGCAATAGTTCATCAGCCCGATGCCGTCATAATCGGCAAACAGCACAATTTCCGGCGCTCTTGGCCGATGGGCGAGCCAAGCCAGCAATCGGCCGGAAAGCTGCCCGCCGTAGTAACACAAGGTGACCGGCCCGTTGTGTTCAAGCCAGTCGGTCCGGTCAAACAACGCCTGATTTTCTATCAGCCACAGCGGCTGATCGGATATCCAGGCGTCCTCCGGATGGATGGCCAACGCCGCCACACCGAAATCCCGGGTTGCTTGAGTGAGGCCGAGAATGGCCCGATCATCCGACCAGCTGACCGGCGCGCCCGAAGCCTTGAGCAACAGGTAGGCATGCTCATGCTTATGTTGCCCGCCCTTGCTGTCGCGCCTGATCGCCACGTTCGCCGCCCGGTCAGGCATATCCGCAGGCAGATCACCGGGATCTGACGGACACAGTCTGCGCCACCAGATGTCCAGCACTTCCGGATCGCGAACTTCATAGACACAGCCTCGCCCCTGCCGGATGAAGCTCACAGCTCCCGTTGTCCGGGCCAGCTCGTCCAGCGCGCGCTGTTGCGCCTTTGTCAGCGAAGATGCAGCGAGCCGTCCGTTTTCAGCCCGTGTAAGCCGCTCCAGCGCCGCATATAGTGACCGGCTGCTCATTCGACAGCCGCCTCCAGCGGCTCCAGAATCTGCCAGCTCTTTCTGGATATGTAGTTCCAGCCATCCCGGTGCGTGATGGGAACACAATATCGGGCAGTCGCCAGGGGGGCCGGCGAGGCAAACACCAGTACAAACCCGAACTCTGATGCTGTCTCGATCAGGCTGCGCTGGTTACGGGTATCAAGCGCCAGGGCCTCGTCAAGATAGCAGATGCCTTCGATGCGTTGGCGCGGGTCCTGCAACTGATGCAGCATGGCCAACCCCGTCACCAGCTTGGCCATCAGCACTGTTCCGTTGGAGGCGGCACTGTCGAGATCATCGAAGGATTCCGGTTCGCTGTCCTGTTTGCCCACAACGAAGGTCAGCCGGAAAAGATCCCCGATGCGAAGTCCGTTGCGGGCGTTGCCCTCATCGGCCAGGATCTGACGGGCCTCGTCCAGCGCTTCATCATCCAGCACGCTGGCCTGATTGAACAGTTCGAAGG
>RFIV01000251.1 GCA_003695085.1 Gammaproteobacteria bacterium | reverse complement strand
TGTCAGCACCCCCTGAAACACCTCGGTGGCCTGATTTTCCGCCTTCTTCAGCGCCTTCACGTGCCGGCCGATGCGCGTGGCCACCAGGATGACGACCGGATTGAGCAGGATGATAAGCAGCCCCAACTGCCAGTGCACCCAGAGCAGCACGCTCGCCGTGCCCAGAATGGTCAGCAGGGCGATGATGAAGCGGCTGATGGTGGTGCCCAGAAAATCATCAATCGTATTCAGATCAGTGACCAGTCGTGACGCCACCGCACCGCTGCCCAGCTGCTCATACTCGCGCATGGACACCCGCCCCAGATGCCCCAGCAAACGCTCCCGCATGCGAAACACGATATCCTTGGAGATACGGGTAAACTGCCGGGTCTGCCAGACATTCAGCCCCAGAGACGCCACCCGTAGCGCCAATGCCACCCCCACCATCATGAAGATGTACACCGCCGGCCGCGCCCAGTTCTCCGGCAGCAACGACTGCATCAAGGGCACCACCGGGCCGGGCTCGCCCAGCAGCACCTCATCCACCAGGACAGGGAGCAACAAGGGCACGGGTACCGCCGCCAGCGTGGCCAGTACCGCAATCAGATTGGCACTGACGAGCTCGCGCCGGTGCGCAAGAATCTGGCGCGCAAGCCGGCGCCAGTTGTAGTATTCAGGATTTTTCGCCATGCTTTACCATCGGTCAGACCCGAGCCATTGTACTGCAAGCCCGCGCTTGTGTGTGATTTGTCACTTCTGCGCCGGGCGCCAGACTCTAGAATATGACGGATACTCCGCATGACCTGCCAGAAAGGCGTTTGAACCGATGACGACAACCTCCGACAAACCTGTACTTTTTTCCTGCTCGGGCTGCTCCAATGTCGCCCAGGCCGCCAACAGTGTCGCCGTGTCACTGAATCTCGAAGGCAAGGTGGAAATGTCCTGTACGGCGGGACTGGCCGTTGGCGTCAAGGCTCATGTCCGCAAGGCTACCAGTGGGCGCCCGGTCATCGCCGTTGACGGCTGTGAGATCGCCTGCGTTCGCGCAAGCCTGGACAAGCTGTCCGTATCCCCCCATGCCCATGTCGTCGCAACAGACCTGGGCATCCGCAAGCGCACAGGCGAGCTGTGCCCCGATGAGGACATTCGCACCCTGCGCGATGACGTGGAAAAGGTTCTCCCGGGCTGACCCCGCGGCTTGACGCACGCATCGGGCCTGTGCAGTATCTGGAGGGACAGTACGGAGTACCCCAATGCCCCTCTCACGATTGCAGTCCTCGGTTTCCCTGCAGATTTTGCTTGCCTTCGCACTGGTCGTGGCTGCCGCACTGACGGGGTTTGCAGCCTCGCTCCATGCCACCCGCCTGATGGCACAGGATGCTGAACGAATCAATATCGCCGGTTCACTGCGCATGCTGAGCACCCGGGCCGCGCTGGCATACTACAGCAGTTACGCGGAGGGCCGGACCGACGATATCGTGGATGTACTCAGCATTCTCAAGCCCCGGCTGGCCAGCCCGGTCCTGGATGAGGGCAGCCAGGAGAGTCGTCTCAGGCTCCGGCTCATCCGGGATCGCTGGAAAAACGCCGAAGCCAAGTTTTTGGCACTGCAGGAAGATCCCGAGCACATCCGTCGGCTCTCCCGGCAGCTGGTCGACGAGATTGATGCTTTCGTATCGAGTGCACAACGCGACTCGGAAGAGAAACTCTCCGAAATGCGCATGACCCAACTGCTGGCCCTGTCAACGGTGTTACTGACGAGCGCCATGATGGTATGGCTCATTCGGCGTCGGGTCCAGACCCCACTCTCCGGTCTGACCGAAGCCCACCAGCGCGTACGCCAAGGGGATCTCTCCACCCGCATGACCTGGAAAATAAATGATGAGTTCGGCCAGCTGGCGGACAGTTTCAACGACATGACCCAGCAGTTGCAGAAACTCTACTCGTCACTGGAAGATGAAGTTGCGCGGCAGACCCAGGCCCTGAATCTGCGCAACGAAGGGTTGAGTGCGCTGGTTGAAGCCAGCCAGGCACTCCATGGCAGCACGCTTGATACGGCAAGCCTGCGCCAGGCACTGAATCAGGTTCGCCTTGCAACTCAGGCTGAGGCCCTGGGTGTATATCTGGCTGAATCGGATGCCCCCAGACGATACTGCCTGGTACAGACGGACTCGGCGGCCATCAAGCGCGGTCTGTCCACGGAAGAAGTCGCCCGCATCACCCAGCCCGAGCCGGAACACTTCGGCCTCCAAGTCGTGCTGCCGCTGTCGGTCACTGATGGGCATCTGGGTTACCTTGCCGCCCTGTTCAAGGCGCCTCCTGAAGCCTGGCAGCATCAACTGGTTACCATGTTTGCCCGACAAATCACCCAAGCACTCCTGGAGCAGCATGATTACGAGCGCAAGACACGCGCCGCACTACAGGAGGAACGAACCGCCATCGGGCGCGACCTGCACGACTCACTGGCACAATCGCTGGCTTACCTGAAAATCCTGTTGACCAAAAGCCAGCGGCTGCTGGAGATGGAGCGTAAGGAAGAACTGGCCCGCACACTGCGAGAGGCCAGAGAAGGACTCAATGCAGGCTACAATCAGCTTCGCGAACTGCTCACCACCTTCCGCCTCCAGATCAATGAGCCGGGGCTGGAACAGGCACTGAAGGGAGCCTGCACGGAGTTTGCCTCCCGCGGAGAAAACCTTGAAGTCAAACTGGAGTGGATGGTTGACGACTGCGTACTGGACGCCAACGATGAGATACACCTGCTGCAGATTGTGCGTGAAGCGCTGACCAATGCCGTCAAACATGCCGACGCGACCTTGGTGACTGTCCGCTTGAGCCGGATCAATGACGCGCAACTGGATCTGGTGATAGAAGACAACGGGCGGGGGTTGCCAGAAGCATCCAGCCCACTGCATCATCACGGATTGCGAATCATGCGAGAAAGGGCCGAGGCGCTGCCCGAAGGAGAGTTTAAACTGAGCTCGCCACCGGAAAATCGCTCACAAGGCACGCAGGTTCGTGTAACATTCGCATCGCAGCGTGAATCCATGTCAAACACAAAGGTGATACCTCATGTCATCCAATGACACTGTTCGTGTTCTGATCGTCGATGATCATCCCATGATGCGCAAGGGTATCCGGGATCTGCTGGAGCTGGAGCCGGACCTGGCACTGATCGGCGATGCTGCAAGCGGAGAAGAGGCCATTCGCCTGGCTGTGGCCAATGAACCGGATGTCATCTTGCTGGATCTGAACATGCGCGGCATGAGCGGACTCGACACCCTGCGCAATCTGCGCGATGCCGACATCTTTTGCCGCATCCTGGTGTTCACCGTATCGGACAACCGGCAGGACGTGCTGGCCTGCCTGAGAAACGGTGCCGATGGTTACGTGCTCAAGGATGCCGAGCCGGAAGATCTGCTGGACAGCATTCGCAGGGTTGCCGCGGGCCAAACAGTCATCAGCGACGAACTGGCCCATGTGCTGGCCGATGCCATCAAACAACGTGATAACGGCCCGGCGAGCCGCCTGGAACAGCTCACGTCTCGCGAGCGGGAAATTCTGGAAAAAATCCGGGCCGGCCTGAGCAACAAGATGATCGGGGCCGAGCTCAACATCACAGAGGGCACGGTCAAGGTGCACGTCAAGAACCTGCTCAAGAAAATGCAGTTCCGCTCGCGTGTCGAAGCCGCCGTCTGGGCTGCCGAGAATCTGTAGGCGCGTCAATCTTCACCCGACGTCCCCTCGGGGAAGGCTCCTCTCTGAGGCACCCGATCACATCACTGAGTCATCGGATGCCCGCAGGTAGCTGGAATCAGTGGGTCTTGCTCACCACCTTCTGTTTTGCGGCCACCCGCTCGCGCATGCTGTAGGGCATCAGGCGCATCAGTCCCACCAGCGTCTTGTTGACCCAGCCCGTGACGCAGACCGTCTGCCCGCGCATGGCCGCCTCATAGCCTTGCCGGGCCACCTCGTCGGCATCCATCCACATCCATGAGGGCAGACCGGAAAGCGCCTTCTTCACCCCCATGGTGTCGTGGAACTCGGTGTGGGTAAAGCCCGGGCACACTGCCGTGACGTGCACCCCCTGCGGCTTGAGCTCCAGTGCCAGCGCCTCGGTGGCGTGCAGCACATAGGCCTTGGACGCATTGTACAGGTTGCCCGGATACTCCGGAGCATGCGCGGCAATGGACGCCACATTGATGATACGCCCAAACCCCCGCTCCACCATGGCGGGTGCGAAGCGGTGACACAGTTCGGTGAGGGAGACCATCAGCACCTGCATGAACGCCCGGTGTTCGTCCCAGCTTGCTTCCAGAAACCCTTTTTTCAATCCGTAGCCCGCATTGTTGACGAGCCCGTCAATCACCAGCCCCTGCTCGTTGACCCAGCCTTCAATCCTGGCCGGTGCCCCTACGCGCGCCAGATCCGCGGGAAAGACACGATGATCGCCGCCAAACTCGGCGCACAGTTCA
>RFIV01000250.1 GCA_003695085.1 Gammaproteobacteria bacterium | reverse complement strand
GGCGATCACCTGGCAGCGGCATGAGGAGGCGGCCATGTACCATCACAAGACCTTTGATTTTTTTGTTTCGTACTACCGCTTTCTCAACGAGAAAGGTGAGGTGGAACAGGAACTGCCCGCTTGGGCAGCCGACCGCGACCGGGTACTGAGCGCCTACCGCACCATGGTGCGGGTGCGGCAGTTTGACCAGAAGGCCATTGCCCTGCAACGGACCGGCAAGCTGGGCACCTACGCCTCGGTATTGGGGCAGGAGGCGATCGGGACCGCGATCGGTCAATGGATGCGAGCCGACGACGTGCTCGCCCCCTACTACCGTGACCTCGCTGCTCAGATTCAGCGGGGCATGAGCTTCACCGAATCCCTGTTGTACTGGGGCGGGGACGAGCGGGGCAGCGCATTCGGAAACTGCGCGGAAGACCTGCCCAATTGTGTGCCCATTGCCACGCAGATGACGCATGGGGCCGGTATTGCCACCGCTTTCAAGATTCGCGGAGAAAAGCGTGCTGCAGTTGCCACCTGCGGTGAAGGCGCCACGTCCAAGGGTGATTTCATGGAGACCCTGAATCTGGCCGGAGCCTGGCAACTGCCACTGGTCATGGTCGTCAACAACAACCAGTGGGCCATCTCGACCCCACGCAAGGTTCAGTGTGGAGCACAGACCTTCGCGCAGAAAGCCATCGGCGCCGGTATACATGGTGTGCAGGTGGACGGCAACGATTACTTTGCCATCGGTGAAGCCGTCCGCCTTGCGCTGGAAAAGGCGCATCAGGGCAAGGGACCCACGCTGATCGAGGCGGTCTCCTACCGTCTCTGTGATCACACCACGGCCGATGACGCCAGCCGCTATCGTCCGGCCGAGGAACTCAAGGCGGCGTGGCAGCGTGAACCCATCCTGCGCCTGCGCAACTGGCTGCTGGCGCGGGGCTGGTGGGACGAGCAGCAGGAAAAGGCCCTCATTGCCGAAGCGAACACGGAGATCGAGGAAGCGGTCAACGCCTATCTGAATACGCCGCCTCAGCGTCCGGAAAGCATGTTCGAACACCTCTATGCCGAGATGCCCGACATGCTGCGTGATCAGCACGCGGAGGTGCAGTGCCGGGCAGAGCTGGAAGAGGGAGGGGCGCATCATGGCTGATATCACGCTGCTTGAAGCGGTCAACCTCGCCTTGCACCGGGCCATGCACGACGACCCGGATGTGGTGGTACTGGGGGAAGATGTGGGCGTCAATGGCGGTGTCTTTCGCGCGACAGAAGGCCTGCGGGAGAGCTTTGGAATGAAGCGTGTCATGGACACCCCCCTGGCCGAAGCGATGATTGCCGGTATGACCGTGGGGATGGCAACACAGGGTCTGAAACCCGTGGCTGAAATCCAGTTCATGGGCTTCATGTTCCCGGCGCTGGAGCACCTCATCTGTCATGCGGCGCGCATGCGCAACCGCACCCGGGGACGGCTGCACTGCCCCATGGTCGTGCGCATGCCTTTCGGGGGCGGCATCCATGCACCCGAGCATCACAGTGAAAGCATGGAAACCCTGCTGGCCCATATCCCCGGCCTGCGCGTGGTGGTGCCCAGCTCGCCGCAGCGCGCCTATGGCCTGTTGCTGGCGGCCATCCGCAGCCCGGACCCGGTCATGTTTCTGGAGCCCAAGCGGATCTACCGCGCGGTATCGCAGAAGGTGGACGACAACGGCCAGGCCCTGCCGCTGGATACCTGTTTTACCCTGCGTGAGGGCACGGACCTGACACTGGTGACCTGGGGGGCCTCTGTCATGGAGAGCCTGCAGGCGGCCGAACAGTTGGCGTCGGAAGGGGTCTCCGTCGAAGTCATTGATGTGGCAACGCTCAACCCCATGGATCACGCCACACTGGAAGCCTCGGTGGCTCGCACCGGGCGCTGCCTGATCGTGCATGAAGCCCCGCGCCACGTGGGTGTGGGTGCGGAAATCGCCGCGCATCTGGGGGAAACCTGCCTGTTCGATCTCAAGGCCCCCATTGCCCGCGTGACAGGGTATGACACCGTCATGCCTTATTTCAGGCTCGAAAATCATTACCTGCCGGATGTAAACCGCATTGTGGACGCAGCCCGCGTGCTGATGGATGAATGAGAGGAGGTGACCATGAAGTTTTTCAAACTGCCGGACCTGGGCGAAGGGCTGCACGAAGCGGAGATTGTCGAGTGGCATGTCAGGGTTGGCGACCACGTCAAGGAAGACCAGTTGTTGGTATCCGTGGAAACCGCCAAGGCCATCGTGGAAGTCCCCAGCCCCTGTACCGGCACCATCGCTGCCCGTTTCGGGGAAGAAGGTGATGTGGTGCATGTGGGCGAGCCGCTGGTGGAATTTGAAGGCGCGGGGGACGACAGTGGCACGGTGGTTGGCGAGCTCAAGAAAGCCGACACCACGCCAGCGGCGGCGGCCGCGGATCAGTTCATTGTCGGCGCAGCCCGTCGCAAGCCCGCTCAGGACGGTGCGCCACGGGCCACCCCGGCTGTCCGGGCACTGGCCAGGCGGCTGGGCGTCAATATCGAACTGGTGAGGCCCTCTCGCGGCCTGCTCATCAGTGCCGAGGATGTTCAGCAGGCGGCGCGCATGCAGGCGGAACTGGGTGATGTGGAACCCTTGCGGGGCGTACGCCGGACCATGGCGAAGAACATGGCGCGCTCCCATGAGGAGGTCGTTCCGGTCTCCATCTACGACGATGCCGACATCCATGACTGGCCCAAGGGAACCGATTACACGATGCGGCTGGTGCATGCCATTGGTGTGGCCGCGCAGGAAATGCCGGCCCTCAATACCTGGTTTGACGGCAGTACGCTGTCGAGACGCGTCTTCAGCCAGGTCCATGTGGGCATCGCAGTGGATAGCGAGGACGGTCTTTTTGTGCCCGTATTGCGCAACGTGACCGAGCGCAGCCTTGAGGATCTGCGCAAGGGGCTGGATCTCATGCGAAAGGATATCGCCAAGCGCAAGATTCCTGCCTCGGAGATGCAGGGGGCAACCATCACGCTGTCCAATTTCGGCACGATCGGAGGGCGTTACGCAAGCCCGATTGTCGTACCGCCCCAGGTGGCCATTGTGGGGGCCGGTGTGGTGCGCGATCAGGTGGTCGCTCACAAGGGCAAACCTGCGGTCCGGCGCATCATGCCCCTGTCCCTGACCTTTGATCACCGGGCCTGCACGGGGGGAGAGGCCGCCCGGTTCCTGCAGATTCTGATTCAGGATTTGCAGCGGGCGACGTTGTAGGTTGAGTCACTCCTCCTGAGGCCCGGCTGTTTTCAGCGGGCCTCATCTTCTAGCTCATCTTCTATTTACCTATCGAACAGGTGTATCTGGTGGCCGAAATTTGATGCCGTGCGTATAAAATGTTAGGCAAGATGTTCTATACTGTCGCCTGTTCACCTGACAGGGAAGCCAAGGAATGATTGTCGGGTCCCTTCCTGCCCCGGGCCGTCGTGCCAGTAGCTTTCCCGCGTATGCGTGTATTTCTTGCCGATCGCATGTCAGGTCTTGACTTGATCAGAAGAGATAAAGGAGATCTTACCATGCAATGGACCCCCCGGAAATTCAGACTCGCGCTGCTCGCGGCCGCGGTTACCACAGTACTGACAGGTTGTGGTGGTGGAGGCGGTGGCGGAGATGACTCTGGAACGCATGCAGCCTCGTCGACAACGACTATAGAAGGTCGAGCGGTCAAGGGCACGCTCAAGAATGCAGATGTCAGGATATATGCGCTGTCAGGCTCGGCTGAGCGGGGCGCATTGCTGTGGCGTGGCACGACCGACAGCCGGGGGCAGTTTACAGCAGATCTTGGCAGTTATTCGGGACAGTACGAAATCGTGGTCGCTGCCGTTACCGGGCAAACCCGGATGAGCTGTGATCGACCGGATGGCTGTGGCAGTGCGGCATTTGGAGAGGATCTGAGTTTATCCGCAGCATTTGAACTCAATGCGATGGTTCAGGCGGGCACGAATGCTGGTAGTGTTGCCGTGACGCCGTGGACCGCCATGGCGGCCGCACGCGCCAGACAGCTTGTGCAAGATGGCGAATCGCTGTCAGAAGCGGTTGAGGCAGCACGAAGTGAAACCTCGGCAATTCT
>RFIV01000249.1 GCA_003695085.1 Gammaproteobacteria bacterium | reverse complement strand
TCATCGAATTGGGGCCCACTTTAGCGGGTCAAGATGACAGAAATATGACATCTGACGGCCATGTCACGCCGCCGCCTTCAGACAGACATTCAATTTGAGACGCAAAGCCACTACACTCTTTCAGGCAGTAACCAAGCCTGCAGGTGACTGAATGAAAAGTACAAAAACGCAAAGCCCTCTTCTTCGCCCTGTGCGGGTGCTGGATGCAGTGACCGAGAAAACGGGCCGCGCCATTGCTTGGCTGAATCTGCCCATGGTGGTCCTGACCTGCGTGGTGGTGGCGCTGCGCTACCTGTTCAATACCGGATCCATAGCCCTGCAGGAAACGGTGATGTATCTGCATGCCACCGTGTTCATGATTGGCGCAGCCTACACACTCAAGCACAATGAACACGTGCGCGTGGATATCTTCTATCAGCGCTTCAGCCCGCGCACCAAGGCGCTGGTGGATCTGCTCGGCACTCTGTTGCTGCTGGTACCCATGATGGGCTTCATCGCCACCCAGAGCTGGGACTACGTGGCCGCCTCCTGGGCAGTCCACGAAGTCTCCTACGAGGCCAGCGGCCTGCCCTTCGTATATGTGCTCAAGTCGCTCATTCTGGTCATGGTGGTGGTCATGCTGCTGCAAGCCTCGGCAGAAATTCTGCGCAACTTCTGCCGCCTGATGGGTCTGGACGTTCCTGCTGATCTGCCGGAAACGGAGGGCCCGTGACATGATGGCACTGATCATGTTCGCAACGGCCTGCGCCGTGCTGATGCTGGGCTATCCGGTGGCCTTCACGCTGGCAGGTGTGGCACTGGCCTTTGCCTTCTTTGGTGACCTGGCCGGCGTGTTCGACCTGACACTCCTGCACGCGGTGCCCAGTCGCCTGTACGGCCTGATGGGCAATCAGACGCTGCTGGCCGTGCCGTTGTTTGTATTCATGGGACACGTTTTACAGCGTTCCCAACTGGCGGAAAGCCTGCTGGAAAGCATGGCCGAAGTCTTCAAGCAACTGCGCGGAGGCCTGGGCGTTTCGGTCGCCGTAGTCGGCATGTTACTCGCGGCCAGCACCGGCATTGTGGGAGCCACGGTGGTCACCATGGGACTGATATCCCTGCCCACCATGCTGCGTCATGGCTACCGGCCCAGCATCGCCACCGGTACCATCTGTGCCACAGGCACACTCGGGCAGATCATCCCGCCCTCCATCGCACTGGTATTGCTGGGTGACGTCCTGTCCAGCGCCTATCAACAGGCGCAGCGGGAACTGGGCAACTTCAGTCCGGACACCGTGTCGGTGGGTGACCTGTTTGTAGGCGCACTGATCCCGGGCCTGGTGCTGGTGGGGCTGTACATCCTGTTTATTATCGTGCTGGCATGGCTGCGTCCGGACATACTGCCCCCTCACCCGCGCAAGAACAGTGAGCACCATCCGGACCTGCACCTCTGGCGCGACCTGACGCCGCCGCTGGTGCTGATCGTCACCGTACTGGGTTCAATTCTTGCCGGAATCGCCACCCCCACGGAGGCGGCAGGTGTCGGGGCGCTGGGAGCCCTGATTCTGGCATGGCAGCGGGGTAAGCTATCAATTGCCGTGCTGGCCGATATCTGCCGTGCCACCACGCGCGTGACCTGTATGGTGTTCATGATTCTGATCGGGGCCACCCTGTTCTCACTGGTGTTCCGGGGCTACGGTGGCGACGATGCCATCCACGAGCTGTTCTCCAACATGCCCGGCGGTGTGGTGGGCGCCATGCTGGTGGTGATGCTGGTGATCTTCCTGCTCGGGTTCATTCTTGATTTCATCGAGATTACCTTCGTGGTCGTCCCCATCGTGGGCCCGGTGCTGCTGAAGATGGGTGTGGATCCCGTCTGGCTCGGCATCATGATCGGTCTCAACCTGCAGACCAGCTTCCTCACACCGCCCTTCGGCTTCTCGCTCTTTTACCTCAGAGGTGTAGCCCCGGCGTCAGTCCGTACCGCAGATATCTATCGCGGGGTGGTACCGTTTATCGCCATTCAGGTGCTGATGATGGGCATACTGGCACTGTGGCCGGAGCTGGCCACCTGGCTGCCGGATCGGCTCTATGGCTGAGGCCCGGTTGTCTGGTAGAATCGGCGACAACAAACACAAGAGTAGTATGGAAGCCGTATGACACATTCCGATTCCGACGGGCCGCGCCCGGAAGGCACTCTCTCCCTGCGCACCATTGCACGTGACCGGGACACCAACAGCAATGGCGATATTTATGGCGGCTGGCTGGTCGCCAAGATGGATCTGGCCGCCTCGAGTCTGGCAGGGCGGATTGCCCGGGGCCGGACGGCAACCGTCTCCATTGACAAGATGGACTTCATTTCACCTGTACGTGTCGGCGCCGAGATCAGCTGTTATACCCGCCTGGAGGATATCGGCCGCAGTTCCATTCGCATTACCGTGGAAACCTGGACCCGGGATCGCTACAGCGATGAACAGCGCAAGGTGACGGAAGCGACCTTTGTGCTGGTGGCCATCGACGAGATGGGGCGCATCCGGCCAGTGCCCAAGGACGACTGACACCGCAC
>RFIV01000027.1 GCA_003695085.1 Gammaproteobacteria bacterium | reverse complement strand
GTCCGTGGTCAGCGGCCCGAGCGTGTAGAACGGCGCTTCTCCGCACTCGCGCAGCTGCTTGTCCATGTTTTCCTTGATCAGGTGCATGGGCACATGTCCCGGCCCTTCGATCATCACCTGCACATCATGCTGCCAGGCAATCTTCGTCAGTTCACCCAGGGTTTCCAGTTCACCGAACTGGGCCGCGTCGTTGGCATCCGCAATGGAGCCGGGGCGCAGGCCGTCACCGAGCGAGAAGGCCACGTCATAGGCCTTCATGATCTCGCAAATCTCTTCAAAGTGCGTGTAGAGGAAGTTCTCCTTGTGGTGCGCCAGGCACCACTTCGCCATGATGGAGCCTCCACGGGAGACAATCCCGGTCATGCGGTTGGCCGTGAGCGGCACGTAGCGCAGCAGGACCCCGGCATGGAGCGTAAAATAGTCCACCCCCTGCTCCGCCTGTTCGATCAGGGTATCGCGTACCAGCTCCCAGGTCAGGTCTTCCGCGACGCCACCGACCTTCTCTAGCGCCTGATAGATGGGCACCGTACCGATGGGGACCGGCGAGTTGCGAATGATCCACTCGCGCGTCTCGTGGATGTGCTTGCCGGTGGACAGGTCCATGACCGTGTCCGCGCCCCAGCGGGTGGCCCAGGTCAGCTTTTCCACCTCCTCCTCGATACTGGAGCCCAGTGCCGAATTGCCGATATTGGCGTTGATTTTCACCAGAAAGTTGCGCCCGATGATCATGGGCTCGGCTTCCGGGTGATTGATGTTGGACGGAATAATGGCCCGGCCGGCGGCCACTTCCTGACGCACAAACTCCGGCGTGATCTCGTCGGGAATCCGCGCCCCCCAGGACTCACCCGGATGCTGATGATTCAGCGTGCCCGCTTCCCGGGCCTCAAAGCGCCGCATGTTCTCGCGGAGGGCCACGAACTCCATTTCAGGTGTGATGATGCCCTTGCGGGCGTAATGCATCTGGGTGACATTGTGGCCCGCCCTGGCCCGGCGTGGCCGGTGGGCGTAGCCAAAGCGCAGTGACTCCAGTGTCGGATCCTGCAGGCTTCGGCGGGTATGGGCACTGGTGTAGTCTGCCAGCACTTCCGTGTCCCCACGCTCGTCAATCCAGCGCTCGCGCAGGCGGGGCAGGCCCTTGCGCAGGTCAATCTGCACGCCCGGATCCGTATAGGGGCCGGAGGTGTCATACACGTACACATCCGGATTGGCTTCGCCTCCGAGACTGGTGGGCGTGTCCGAGAGTTCAATCCGGCGAAACGGAACCCGGATATCGGGCCGGGAGCCCTCGACATACACCTTCCGGGAGTTGGGAAGGGGTTGAATGGCCGCCTCGTCGACGCGGGCCTTGTCCTTGAGCAAGGTGAGAGTATCTGACATTGTTAGCCTCATATTCAGGAACTATGAGGGCGCGGAAAACAATACTGCACAGGTTTCCTACGCCGGCATGATCCGGTTCAGGTTCACGGGTTCCACTTGCGTGATCTCAGCCCTTGTGCCGCCTTGAAAGACGACCGAGGACACCCCGACCAGTCCGGCAAGTGTATGCATCCTGCTGCAGGAAGTCCATGCGCGCCCGGCTGCACACTTTGCCTATTGAAATCCGCCGGGGTACACCGCATAGTATACTTTTGTTGTCTGATTGATCAGGAACCCCGGTGATGAAGCGATCCTTGTTAAGCCTGCTTGCAGGCGGAACCATTCTTATATCGTCACATAGCTATGGAATTGACCTGAGCACTGCCTATGCCAAGGCGCGCTCATTTGACTCGGAGCTGGCTGCGGCACAGGCCCAGCGCGACGCGCAGCAAGAGGGCGTGGCCCTGAGCAAGGCCGGCCTGTTACCGACCCTTGCCGCAGGCGGCAGCATCAGCGCACACGACCTGTCCCGCGATGCCTCCTCCGACGACACCTACACCAGCAAGGGCCTGAGCCTGACGCTGACCCAGTCCCTGTATGACAAGTCCGTCTGGGAGGGTTATGAAGCCAGCAAGGCAGCGGCCAAACAGGCGGATGCCACCCTGACCTCCAACCAACAGGCACTGATCGTACGCGTGGCCACCGCCTACTTCGATGTATTGCGTGCCTGGGAGGCCCTGCAGGCCGCCCGCAGTACCGAGAAGGCATTCGAGCAGGCCTGGCGCCAGGCTCAGGAGCGCTATAACGTCGGACTGATTGCCATCACCGAAGTGCATGAGTCCAAGGCCGTCTATGACTCGGGCGTGGTGGCACGCATCAATGCCAAGGGCCAGCTGGATGTAGCGCTGGAAGGTCTGGCGCGGCTTGTCGGTGACTACACCCCCGAGCTGAACACACTGAGCGACGACTTCAAGGCCCGGGCGCTGCTGCCGGACAATGTGCAAAGCTGGGAAGATCAGGCTCTGACGCAAAATCCGACTATTCAGGCGGCACGCTGGGCCGTGGAAGCCGCCACCCGGCAACTTGAAGCCAGCAAGGCCGGCCATTACCCGACCGCGTCCCTGAGCGCAGGCTACACGTGGAGTGACTATAACGGGCCATCACCCGCTGATGATACCCAGGGCGATGCGGCCCTGACCCTGTCGGTCAGCGTTCCGCTCTATACGGGTGGGGCGACCTCTGCGGCGGTGCGTCAGGCCCAGGCCCAGTTGCGACAGGCCCAGTTCACTCTGGAAACCGCGCAGCGCAACACACGTGTGCAGCTGAGAAACCTGTATGCGGTGCTGACCACCAATGCCCAGGCCATCGAAGCCCGTCAGCAAGAAATCGTGTCCAACGAGAGCGCGCTGAAGGCCACCCGGGCAGGCTATGAAGTGGGCACACGCAATATCGTGGAAGTGCTGGACGCTGAACGCAACTACTACAACTCGCTGGTCAACTTCGCCAATGCGCGGTTTGATTTCGTGGTCAACCTGCTGACCTTCAGGCAGGCCGCCGGCACACTGACCCAGGCGGACGTGGACGAGCTGAACCGCTGGCTGACCCGTCCGGTGAACACGCTGGCCGCCAACTGATCGTCAGCCCGTTCTGTCCCGTGAACCGAAGGGCGCCTGTTGGCGCCCTTTGCATCCCTTTCGCCCTACCGGCGCACATCGGCCGCTCCGGTGGTCACTCGGTCGGCATCAAGCCTGCCAACATCTCCAACTGACGCGCCAGCGCCCCCCGGTTTTGCGCCAGCACACGTTGGCCTGCCTGAACCTGAGCATCACGCGCCTGCGGATCAGTCAACAACTGTTCCACCGCTGCAGCCAATGTATCACCGTCTTTCACCGTCACCAGCGCCCCTTCCTGCTTCAGCGCATCACAGATCACCTGAAAGTTGAAGACATGCGCTCCCATGACCACAGGCACACCCATGGCCAACGGCTCCAGCGGGTTATGCCCGCCGGTAGGCGCCAGGCTTCCCCCCACAAAGGCCACATCCGCGGCCGCAAACAGGCCGAGCAGCTCCCCCATGGTATCGCCAAGATAGACCTGCGTCTCCGGTGAAACGGTTTCTCCCAAACTGCGCCGTGCACAGGAAAAGCCCTGCGCCTGGATCAGATCAGCCACGCCATTGAAACGCTCGGGGTGGCGCGGCACCAGAATCAGCAGCAGATCCGGGTGCGTGGCGAGCAAGTGCCGGTGAGACTCCAGTACCGGCTGATCTTCACCCTCATGGGTGGACGCTGCGATCCAGACCGGGCGCTGCCATTGCTGGCGAAGCGCCCGGCCCAGTGCGGCCTTCTCCGGGTCAATATGCAGGTCAAACTTGAGGCTGCCCGTGACTTTGACACGCTCCGCCGGTGCACCGAGTGCCACAAACCGCCTCGCGTCCGGTTCAAACTGCGCTGCGATCAGGCTCAGCTGGCCCAGCATGGGCCGGGTCAGTGCCGCCACCCGTTCATACCCCCGTGCCGAACGTTCCGACAACCGGGCATTGGCCAGCATCACGGGTATATCTCGCCGGTGACAAGCCGCAATCAGGTTGGGCCAGAGCTCGGTTTCCATGACCACCAGTACCCGGGGCTGCCAGCGGTTGAGAAACCGGCGCATCATGCCCGGCAAGTCAAAGGGCAGGTAAACGTGATGCACGCTGTCGCCCAGGCTGGCTGTGACGCGTTCGCTACCCGTAGGTGTCGTGGTGGTCACCAGTACCGGCACCTCCGGCCAGCGGGCCTGAGCCGCACGAATCAGCGGCACCGCGGCCAGGGTTTCGCCCACCGAGACACAATGAAACCAGATGACGCCCGTGGCCGGGGCCACCCGGGGTGCCCGTGACAGGCGTTCATCCCATCGCTGACGATAAGCCGGTGCCTTGCGGCCGCGCAGGACCATGCGCAGCAACGCCAGGGGCAAAAGGGTATAGAAAAGCAGAGTGTATAAAACGCGCACAAGCCGCCTCCGGGGTGTCGGGGCGGCTTAGTGTAGCACAGGCCTGTCAGGATCAGTTTACGCTGACGTGATGGGCTTTGATACGGTTACCCTTGCCGTTTCCTGCCAGGCGAATGGCCTCGGTCTTCAGCGCGCCTCGCGGCTCCTGCGTCCGCGCTTCATCTTCAGCCACCCACTGCTCCACCTTGACGCCATACTTCTTGTTCCCGACGGCCTGCAAGGCACTCAGTTGCCCCCGAATCTGCCCCGGCCCCTGCTCGGTGAGCTGTATACCATCGTCTCCGCCACGGCGCACGTCAATCTGACTGAACCGGGCAACCAGATCACCGGCATCCTCCTCATCCACCTTGATCGCCTCGTCCCGGGTCTCGAGGGCCCGGATGGCCGTCAGGCTCACGTGCGCATCGCCCTCGCCCGCCTCATCGAAATCCAGGCCTTCATCCTGG
>RFIV01000248.1 GCA_003695085.1 Gammaproteobacteria bacterium | reverse complement strand
TAGAAGGCGTTATCGGTTTCCATACGGATGACCGGTAACGCGCGTCCACCGAGCAGGGCAACGGTATATTCCTGCCCTTCAATCCAGCGTTCGAGCAGCACACGATCATCGAAAGCAAATGCCTCTTCGCAGGCAGCAGCCAGGGCATCTTCGGATGCGACACACTGCAATCCGATACTGGATCCCTCGCAAATCGGCTTCACCGCCACCTTGCCCCCCAGCCGCTGTAGTGTCCCTGCCCAGTCAACGACTTCACCGCGGCTGACTTCGACACTTTCCGCGGTGGGCAGTCCGACAGCACGCCAGATCTGTTTGGTGCGGCCCTTGTCCATGCACAAGGCGGAGGCCAGCACGCCGCTGCCTGTGTAAGGCTTCTGCAACCATTCAAGCACCCCCTGAATCGCACCATCCTCACCGCCACGTCCGTGCAGGACGATAAATACCCGGTCATAGTCGTCTTTCAGCAGGCGCTCCAACCCCTGAGCCGGGTCATAACCTTCCGCCTGCACGCCTTGCCTCAAAAGGGCTGCCAGCACCGCCTGACCGCTGTTGAGCGACACCTCGCGTTCGGCAGAGCGGCCACCAAAGAGCACCAGCACACGGCCATATTGTCTGTTCACCGTCATGCCTTGTGCTCCAATCCAAGTTTCTCTGACGCAACCTGGCGCGCGAGCGCACCAATATTGCCCGCCCCCTGCATCAGCACGATGTCGCCAGGCTGTACCATATTGCTCAACAGCGGCAAAAGCGCTTCAGGGCTGCTCACGTAGACGGGATCAACCTGACCACGCTGGCGGATGCTGCGCGCCAGACTGCGTGAATCGGCACCCGGCACAGGCGTTTCACCCGCTGCATACACTTCCAGCAAGAAGAGCTTGTCAGTTCCGGACAGGACATCCACAAAATCGTCATACAAATCCCGTGTCCGGGTATACCGATGAGGCTGGAAAACGGTGACCAGTCGGCGCTCCGGCCAGCCCGCACGTATCGCGGCCTGGGTTGCCGCAACTTCCCGGGGGTGATGGCCATAATCGTCCACCAGGGTCACGGGCAGCCCGTCCTTGATGGTTTCATACAAGACCTGGAATCGCCGGCCAACGCCTTCAAACCCATCCAGAGCAGCCTGGATGCGATCGTCCGCCACGCCTTCATCCGTCGCCACGGCGATGGCTGCAAGGGCATTGAGCACATTGTGATGGCCCGGCATGTTCAGTTTGACATCAAGCGGGGCATGACCTTCGCGAATGCAGATAAACTCTGTCCGGATACCGCTCTGTCGGATGTCGACCGCTCGTACATCGGCATCCTCCGAGACCCCGTAGGTTGTGACCGGGCGGCCCACCCTCGGCATGATTTCGCGTACCACAGGATCGTCCACACAGAGAACAGCCAGCCCGTAGAACGGCAGATTGTGGAGAAAATCCACAAAGGTTGACTTGAGCTTGTCAAAGTCACCGCCATAGGTGTGCATGTGATCTGCGTCGATATTGGTGACCACGGCGATCATGGGAGTCAGATGCAGGAACGACGCATCACTCTCATCGGCCTCGGCAACCAGAATGGGCGACTGGCCCAGCTTGGCGTTGGTACCGGCACTGTTGAGGCGCCCTCCGATCACGAAGGTCGGATCCATGCCGCCCTCAGCCAACATGGATGCAATCAGACTCGTGGTCGTGGTTTTTCCATGTGTGCCGGCCACCGCGATTCCGTGCCGGAAACGCATGATTTCAGCCAGCATTTCCGCCCGCCGGACAACAGGGATGCGCGCCTCTCGGGCTGCCTGCACTTCCGGGTTATCCTCATTCACGGCGGTAGACACGACCAGCACATCCGCCCCCCGAACCTGTTCACCCCGGTGACCGATGAACACCTCGATGCCGACCTCACGCAAACGCTGTGTTGCGGGGCCGTCCGACAAGTCGGAGCCCGAGACATCGTAGCCCTGGTTCTTGAGCACCTCGGCAATGCCGCACATGCCCGAACCACCAATGCCAACAAAGTGAATGCGTCGAACCCGGCGCATTTCCGGGGGTGTCCAGAGTTTTTTCATCTTCTGCTCAGGCATGGCCTGTCGCCTCCAGAATATCTGCAATGCGTTCTGCTGATTCGGGGCGCGCCAGTGTCCGCGCACAGTTGCCCATGGCCTCGAGCTGACATGGATCTGCCAGCAGCGCCTCCAGCTCTTCGGCAAGACGCCGGGCACTCAGCTCGTTCTGCCGCAGGATGCGCGCGGCACCGGCATCCGCCAAATAGCGCGCATTATAAAACTGGTGATCATCCACTGCATGGGGAAAGGGCACCAGCAATGCCGGGCGGCCCATCACCATGAGTTCGCTGAGGGTCATCGCGCCTGCCCGGCAGATGACCAGCACGCTTTGAGAGTAGGCCGTTGCCATGTCCGTGATAAAGGGCACCACTTCTGCATCCAGTCCCACCTCCCTGTACACGCTCAGGCACGCTTCAGCCTTGCCGTCCCCTGCCTGATGCAGTACTCGAATCGGTCGTGCGGCGTTCAGGCGAGCCAGCGCCCGCGGAACAACCTCGTTGAGCGCCGCGGCCCCCAGACTGCCTCCCAGGACCAGTATCCGGGGAGGAATGTCCATGGGCCAATGTTGCCCGGCAGCAGCTTCGATCAGGGAGGCACGCACCGGGTTACCTACCAGCTCCACCCCGCCTGCATTGGGAATCGCCCCCGGGAAGGCCTCCAGAACGCGGGTGGCCAGCCTGGACAAGTAAAGATTGGTCTTTCCCGGTCGTGCGTTTTGCTCATGAATGACGAGCGGCGTGCGCAACATCCAGGCGGCCAGCCCCCCCGGTGCCGCAGCGTAACCTCCCATTCCCAGCACAACGTCCGGTCGCATGTGCCTCAGCACTCCAATGGCGCGGAAAACGGACCGGCCCATATTGAGCAGACCCGACAGTCGTGTGCGCAGGGATTTGCCACGTAGCCCGCCCACCGGCAGCGTATGCAGGGGGAAACCGGCCTCGGCCACCCAGTTGACCTCCCGCCCCCCAACGCGAAACCCTGCGCAGTGCGATCTTCTCGGC
>RFIV01000247.1 GCA_003695085.1 Gammaproteobacteria bacterium | reverse complement strand
GGGGTGGGCATGGCGGGATGCCATTCCGGCACCTTGCCACCGGTGAGTTTGCGGGCGGTGCGGGTGAGGGCGCGCAGCCCTCCCTGGCCGGTGAGTTTTCCCGTCAGGTGCGCGGTGCCCAGTCCCAGGCGGGTGGCTCGGGTAACCGTATCAAAATGGTCCGCGATCCATTGTGCCCTGGACTGATGGCGTGCGTTTCTCTGCTGGCGGTGAAGGCGCGTCAGGTCTCCGGTGTTGATGCCCACCGGACAGGCCATCGAGCACAGGCCACAGGCGGCACAGGTGTCATCGCCCAGGTAGGCATAGGCGTTTTCCCACGCGTCAATCTGGTCGCGGGACGCTCCTTCCGCCTTCATGGTTTTCAGCGCCCGGCTGGCGGTGATGCGCTGGCGCGGCGTCAGGGTCAGGTTGCGCGACGGGCAGGAAGGCTCGCAGAAGCCGCACTCGATGCACTTGTCCACCAGTGCGCTGACTTTGGGCATGGGCTTGAGGTGCTTGAGGTGCACGTTCGGATCATCGTTGAGAATGACGCCGGGATTGAGAATATTCCGCGGGTCGAACAGGGCCTTGATCCGGCGCATGAGGTCGTAGGCTTCATCGCCCCACTCCAGCTTCACAAAGGGGGCCATGTTGCGGCCGGTACCATGCTCCGCCTTCAGGGAGCCCTCGTAACGCACGGCCACCAGGTCAGCGACCCGGTTCATCAGAGATTCGTACTGGGCGCGTGAATCCGGTTGGCTCAGATCCTGAGAGAAGACGAAGTGCAGGTTGCCCTCCAGAGCGTGACCAAAGATGAGCGCATCGTCGTAGCCCAGGTCATCGAAAATCTGTTGCAGCGCCTGCACGCCTTCGGCCAGGTGTTCCATGGGGAAGGCGACATCTTCGATGACCACCGTCGTGCCCGGCTCGCGCAAAGCGCCTACGGCGGGAAACAGTCCCTTGCGCAGGGTCCAGAGTTCGGCGCAGCGGCGGGCATCCTGTGTGAAGGCCTCACGGTGCACAACAGGGAAATTGGCAACCAGTGCGTCCACCGACTGGATGCGCCTTTCCAGCTGGGTCTGATCTTCTGCCCGGACTTCGACCAGCAAGGCGGCGGCGTCACGCCCCAGGTCCGCCAGATAGTCGGGGACGCCCGGCTTGCCGGTCAGGGCAGTCAGGCCGCGGCGGTCGATCAGCTCCACTGCAGAAACGGGCAGGGGCTTGAGCGCCATGACGGTTTCGCAGGTCTCGCGCACACTTTCAAAACACAGCAGTGCCGTGGCCTTGAAGGGCTCATCCGGAACGGTGTGATAGGTGACCTCGGCGATAAACCCCAGCGTGCCTTCCGAGCCGATCATCAGATGGGTCAGGATGTCGATGGGATCGTCGAAGTCGAGCAGAGCATTGAGGCCATAGCCGGTGGTGTTCTTCAGGCGATACTTGTGGCGCACCTTTTCGGCCAGTCCGGGATTGGACAGCAGTTCCGACCGCAGTGAGGCAAGACCTTTCAACAGATCGGCATGCGTCTCGCTGAAGTGCTTGCGACTGAGCGGGTCTTCACTGTCGAGGAGTGTGCCATCGGCGAGCACCACCTTCATGGCGCGCAGGGTATGGTAGCTGTTGTGGCGTGTGCCACAGCACATGCCGCTGGCGTTGTTGGCGGCAATACCGCCTATCTTGGCAGCGTTGATGGACGCCGGATCCGGTCCGATCTTGCGCTGAAACGGGGCCAGATACTGATTGGCCCGGGCGCCAATCACGCCGGGCTGCAGCCGGATGGCATCGCCATGTTCCAGAATTTCGTGGTCCTTCCAGCCATCCAGTACGACCAGTACGCTGTCGGTGATGGCCTGTCCGGACAGGCTGGTGCCCGCCGCCCGGAACGTGACGGGGACGGTGTGGCTGTGGGCTGCGGCGATGACTGCCATCACTTCGTTGAGCGTCCGCACCTTGAGCACGATTTCCGGTGTCAGGCGGTAGAAGCTGGCATCGGTGCCGTACGCCAGCCGACGCAGCGGATCGCGGATGATACGGTCTTCGGGCATCGTGTCCTGGATCGTCCGCAGGAAGGCAGTCAGATCAGGCATGGTCGTCCTCCAGAATGAGCACCAGGAGACGCTTGGGACCGTGGGCACCATAGGCCAGGGTCTGCTGGATGTCGGCGGTCTTGGAGGGGCCGGAAATGAGCAGCAGATTGGTGGGCATGTGCTGCGCGTATCCGCGTTGAGCAAGCAGGTGGCTGAAGTCGGGTACCAGCGTGGCCGGATCGAACAGGACAATGTGCACGGGGGGCACCAGCGACAAGGTACGCGGTTCTTCAGGGCCTGTTTCCAGCACCAGGGTGCCGGTGTCGGCAATGCCGGCGCGTGCCTGGGACAGGCTGACATCCATCTCGTGAAACAGGGCAGCCTTGACCTGCTCCACCGGCTGGTCCATCACCCACAGGGCAGAGGGAGGCAACGCCTGGGCCAGAGGCTCCGCAATGGACGGGTTGGCACCGCAGGCCAGTCGCCCCCAGCCTTCGTGTTCGAGTGCATTGGCGACCCAGCGGGGCCAGGTTGCCCGACTGACCCGGTGGATCTCGGCATGTGCTGCCTCCAGGTGGCCGATGAAGCCTTCAAGATTGGCACCTGAAGTCGTGGGAGGGTGCACGGTATCCGGGGTGTGTGCCGGCTCGATGCCAGCTTCACTGCGGAAATGCCGCAGGCGCTTGAGGATGGCATCACGATCGGTCATTTGCGGCCCTCCTTCTTGATCTGAGCGCAGCATGCAAGGATTGAGGTGCCGGTTTAACCGGCGCGCGGTAGCGCGTCCAGCCGCCGAGCTTGCGGGGTGACAATCCGCGCAGTCGGGTCGCCAGGCTCAGAAACAGGCGATAGAGGCTGGGGTGGGCGTTCAGCCAGGCCCAGACCTTCCAGAGGGCCGCTTCGGCCGGTGTGCGCAAGCTCCCCCGACCCGGCAGAGGGGGGCCGCCTTCGTGGTTCACCCCTTCGCGGCGCAGCCGGCGAATCAGTGTGGGCAGCGGAATGCCGACCGGGCAGGCCTCCTTGCAGGCACCATTCATGGAGCAGGCCTGAGTGAGTTTGCCGGCCTTGTCCAGTCCCCAGATCTGGGGTGCCACCACCTGCCCGATGGGGCCGGGGTAGGGGGCGCCATAGGCATGTCCGCCCACCCGCTCGTAGACCGGGCAGTGATTCATGCAGGCACCGCAACGGATGCAGCGCAGGGTCTGGCGAAGTTGCGGATCGGCGTAGATGCGGCTGCGACCGTTGTCGAGCAGTACCAGGTGGACCTGCTCGGGGCCATCCAGTTCGCCGGGCTTGCGCGGGCCTGAGATCATGTTGAAATAGGTGGTGATGGACTGACCGGTGGCTGAACGCGTCAGCATGTGCAGTAGTGGCGGCACGTCGCTCAGGTATTCCACCACCTTCTCGATGCCACACAGGGCAATATGCACGCGGGGGACGGTGGTGCTCATGCGCCCGTTGCCTTCGTTTTCCACCAGGCACAGGGTGCCGGTCTCGGCGACGGGAAAGTTGACGCCACTGATGCCGATATCGGCCTCTTCGAATTTCTGCCGCAGTGTGGCCCGACCCACGCCAATCAGCGTGTCCACGTCGTGTGTAAGCGGGGTGCCCAGCTGCTCGTGAAAAAGCCGTGCAATCTGGTCGGTATTCTTGTGAATGGCCGGCATGATGATGTGCGAAGGTGTCTCCCGGGCCAGTTGCACGATGTACTCGCCCATGTCCGTTTCCACACAGTCCATGCCGGCGGCTTCCAGCGCGGCATTGAGGCCGGTCTCCTCGGTGGCCATGGACTTGCCCTTGACTACCTTGCGGCCGCCTTCCGCCTCGATGATGTCGCGGATGATGCGGTTGGCCGCGTCGCCGGTTTGTGCCCAGTGCACCTGTATGCCATTGGCCTGGCAGCGTGACTCCAGATGTTCAAGCAGCTCCGGCAGCTTGCTCAGACAGCGGTTGCGGATGGCCTGGGCCCGGGCCTGAAGCTGCGTGAAGTCGGACGGATCGAACTGGGCGGCGCGCTTCTCCCTCAGAAAGGTCATGGCGCCGCGAAAATTACTGCGTACCTGCGGATCTTCAATGGCGTCGATCAGCCGTTGCTGAAATCTGCTGTTCAGCGTATCCGGATCGAAGTGGCTCATCGCGTCCGCTCCCAGAGGAAGGTGGCGATATGCTTGCCGGGCAGCCGCTTGCCCTGTTTTTCGGCCGCGCCGGTGATGTTCATCATGCAGCCGCAGTCACCGCTGAGCAGGCAGTCCGCCCCGGTTTCGGCCAGCGCTTCCACCTTGTCCTGCACCATGGCGCCGGAGACCTCCGGAACCTTGACCGAGAAGGTGCCGCCAAAGCCACAGCATTCGCTGGCACGTGCCTGATGCCGCACCGCAACGTTGTCCAGTTGGGCCAGCAGGGCATGTGCCGT
>RFIV01000246.1 GCA_003695085.1 Gammaproteobacteria bacterium | reverse complement strand
GCCGCCGAACTCGGCGCGGAGGTGACTGTCGTTGACCTGTCCGCAACCATGCTGCGCAAGTTCCAGGAAGGCTTGGATCGCACGGGCAACAAGACAAATATCCGCAAGGTGCACAGCGACATCATGAAGGTCGAGGAGTTCGAGGAATACGACATGGTCGTGGCCAACTTCTTCCTCAACGTGTTTGATGAAGCCTTCATGGAGCAGGTACTCGCTCACCTGATCAAACTGGGCAAGCCCGGAGCGAAGATTGTGGTGGGTGACTTCGAGTACCCGAGCGGCAACCCGCTGGCGCGCCTGTTCAAGCACGCATACTGGTATGTGGCCGTATTCATCTTCTGGGCCGTGGCCAACAATGCCTTCCACAAGATCTACAACTACCCGGAAACCATGAAGAAGCTGGGGCTGAGCATCCGCGACAAGAAGCGCTATGCCCTGCTCGGCATCAACTGCTACTGGTCCATTCTCGGTGAAAAGCCCGGGAAATAAGCACACACTCAGCACACAACAATAACAACACTCCGGCGGAGAGGGAGACGACTGATGACTCAACAAACGCTTGTACTGGATGGCGTCCGGGAACTGCGCCCGGGGCAATTCGATTTCTCGGAGCGCGTGCGCTATCTCAAGGAATGGGGCATCCACTCCCAGGCTTTCTCTACCCTCCAGCCGGACATGCGCTACTTCGATGTGGATGGCATTGGTTACATTGCCTATATGAAGCACTGGGGCAAGACCTTTGTGCTGTCCGATCCGGTCTGTGCGCCCGAGCACTTTGAAACCCTGCTCAAGGCTTTCATCAAGGCCCACCCGAATGCCAACTTCATCCAGGTCACGCGGCCGGTGGTGGAGATCCTGCACCGGGAATTCGGCTTCTACGGTACCCAGTTCGGGGCGGAGTCCCGCATCGATCTGCAAAAATGGTCCCTCAAGGGCAAGAAGAAGCAGGTCCTGAGAACGGCGCTGAACCAGGCTGAAAAACGCGGCATTGTCGTGAAGGAGCGCTTCAGCGACGATCATACCCGTGAGATTTCAGAAGCCTGGATCCGGACTCGCAAGTGCAAGAGCAACGAGATCCGCTTCCTCATCCGCCCGATGGAGATGAACTATCGGGAAAACGAGCGCCACTTCTATGCTTACGAGAACGGCAAGGCTGTCGGGTTCATCTACTTCGATCCGATCTACTACAAGAACGAGATCATCAGCTATGTGCCCAATATCTCTCGTGCCTGCGCGAGCTTCAAACAGGGGCTTTTCTACACCCTGATGTTGCATGCCATGGAAGTGTTCAAGTCCGAAGGCGTACCGTACATTGATCTGGGCCTGATCCCGCTGTACTTCGTCACGGACGATGAGCCTCATGAAGCGGCCCTGCTCAAGCGCGTTCAGAGGCTGCTCTATGAAAAAGGCAACTTTCTTTACAATTTCAAGGGGCTGGCGTTCACCAAGTCACGATTCCGAGGGGAGATGGAGCCGACTTACTGCGCCCATCGCAAGGCCATTCCGCTCATCGAGTTCCTGGCCATGTTCAGGCTCACCCGGTTGATCTGACGCAGACGCATCTCTTTCGCTCTGACCTCGGCCCGCAGCGTTGCGGGCTGTTTGCGTTTCTGCAGGCCAGAGCAAGGGCCGGACGATGCCGATCCCTTCACGCTGAAATGCTTTGCGCACGGGCTCTGATACCGGATGGGCCAATACCTGCGTAATCCAGGCCTCGCTCGCCCCGTCCGCAACAGCCCTGACCTGTCCGTCCTCATGATTCAGCAAGCTGGCTACACGCCGGGCAATGGCTTCTGAAGGATCAATCAGTGTTACCTGAGGTCCGAGAGCAGCCTGCAGCATGGGGCGCAACAAGGGGAAGTGAGTACAGCCCAGCACCACAGTATCCACACCCGCGTCGACCAGAGGCCGGACAATCCGTCGCAGCCGGTCAGCCGGTGGCCAGGCCTGATGCCACAACCAGCGCTCTGCCAGCCCCACCAGCTCCGAAGAACCGACCCGAATCAATTCGCAATCCGAGGCAAATTGATGGTGCAGCGCGTCCACATACGGGCGATTGACCGTCGCCGGCGTCGCCAACAGGCCAATGCGGCGATTCCGGCTGACCCGCCCTGCGGTCTTGATGGCCGGCACGACCCCCACTACCGGAAGCGCCAGTCGTGCCCGCAACGCTGGCAAGGCCACGGTGCTGGCAGTATTGCAGGCGACAACCAGAACATCCGGCTGGCGGCCACGCTCGACCAGTCGCGCCAGCTTGACGACGCGAGAGATGAGATCCTCGCTGCTTCGCTCTCCGTACGGGCATCCTGCCGCATCCGCCAGGTAGGTCAGGTGCACATCCGGCAGGCTGTGCCGCAAGGCACGCACGACAGACAACCCTCCGGCCCCACTGTCCATCACAGCCACGTGAGGATATCGCTCGCTCATTCAGTCCAGCTCCCGCCCATGTTCGACGCAAAAGTCGCGAATCAGGCGCCAGGCGATGCTCACGGGGGGTGGAATCACCGGCAGCTGATCGATGGCGTACCAACGCAAATCCACCAGCTCATGCTCATCCATCACCAGGTCTCCCCCTGCCCAGCGGGCACGATAACCGATCATCAGCTGATGCGGAAAGGGCCAGGCCTGACTGCCCTGATAAGTAATATCGGTCACTTCGATACCAGCTTCTTCCCTGACCTCTCTGACCACTGCAGCCTCGAGCGTCTCGCCACTTTCCACAAACCCCGCGAGCAAACTGTGCATGGGGCCGGTATGCCGCTTCGCCCGCGCCAGAAGAATCTCGTTGTCTCGCCACACCAGCGTAATCACGCAAGGTGAGACCCGCGGGTATGCACGATACTGGCAACACGGACACAACCGGGCCCGATCGCCTTCTGCATCCTCCAGCGGCGTGCCACAGCGACTGCAGTAACGTTCATTCTGATACCAATTGGCCAACCCCAGTACGGCACTGAGCACGGGTAACGCACTCTCCGGCGCCTGCATCAGTATCTGCCTGGGAGAGATGAGCTCACACCCCTCCGGGCAGGCTGCCAACTGATGGACCACCAGTTCCCCAACGGGCAGCGTACCCGCCCAGAAACACGCCAGCGGCGCGCCCAGCGGTTCCGGGTACCATAATGCTTCGGGAGCCTCCTTGCGCAGCACCACCCGGCCCTCGCATAGAGACATGAACCGGGCAGCCCTGCGTGATACGGGCAACTGAAATCCTGGTGCGTATTCGAACTGCATGTCTGTCTCCCGATTCGGCCCGGACTGAGCCGAAGGCTCCGTCCCCCCGATCCGCTCACGGCGTCTTCCCGCCGATGTGAATCCCACGGGTATTGTAGCCTTTGCGTGCTCTGAGCGTGAGTCCCCCGGCAGCACTGGACAAACGTCTGAGTCTCGGTCATCCCGCTTTGCCTGCCCATCACCAAGCCGTTAAACTAGCCGGGCCTTAAGAACCGGAGACTGGTATGAGAGCACTGGCTCTTCTCATCTTGAATCTGCTGCGCAAGATACTGTTTGTCTGGGTCCGTACCCGCATGATCCCGGAGGACAATGCGGACCTGTCCCTGCGCAAGGATCGCCCGACAGTCTATGTCCTGCAGGACGACTCCCTTTCTGCCCGGCTAGTACTGGAGCAATCGGTGCGCGAGCGTGGACTTGAATCCGCGTGGACACCGGTGATGCACCATGACCGCTGCATCATGCCGCGACGCTATTTCTATCTGTTCAGGCGCATGGGCAACTGGATCACCCGCCGGCGCACGCCGGTCATTCCGGACGACCTCAAGCACATGATCAAGGTTGCGCGCATGGAGCCGGATTTCGACTGTGACATCGTGCCGGTATCCGTATTCTGGGGCCAGGCGCCCGAAAAAGAACGCTCCCTGTTCAAACTCTTGTTGTCGGACACCTGGGCGGTTACCGGGCCGATCAAGAAATTCTTCATTATCCTCATTCATGGTCGCAATACGTTGGTGCGCTTCTCTCAGCCTGTCAGCCTGCAAAGCATGATCGAGGAGTGCAAGAGTCCTGAACAGGCCAACCGCAAGGTTGCCAGGATTCTGCGTGTACACTTCCGGGCCGTGCGTCAGGCGACCATAGGGCCTGACCTATCACACCGGCGCACACTGGTCAATCAGCTGGTCAAGAGCCCGCCTGTCCGTAATGCCATCAAGGAAACAGCCCGAAAAGAGAAGATTCCCGAGGCCAAGGCCGAAGCACGTGCGCTGAAGTACGCCGACGAGATCGCTTCCAACCTGTCCATCGCCACCATCCGCTTTCTGG
>RFIV01000245.1 GCA_003695085.1 Gammaproteobacteria bacterium | reverse complement strand
GGCGACGGCCATCTCGGCACCGGCACCCAAGGCATAACCATTCACGGCGGCGATGACCGGCTTGGACAGGGTCATCAGCCGCTTGCACACCCGCTGCTCACCATTGAGGTACTGGCGACGCTGATAGGCCGTGCGGGTACCGGCTGCATGGGCCTTGAGATCCGCCCCGACACAGAACGCCCGGCCTTCACCCGTGAGCACAATTACCCGCGTCTCCGGGTCTTCTTCTGCCGTGGTCAGGGCATCATTCAGCTCCTCGTACAGCTCATCAATCACCGCATTAAGCCGGTGCGGGCGATTGAGCCGGATTTCCGTGACTGCCCCGGTCCGGGCATACAACAGGGTTTCGTACATAGCGGGGAGTGTCCTCGTCATAGCCATTGTGTCAGTTGATTGACCCGGTCTTCATACGCTTTCAGCCGCTCCATGGCCTGCGGCCCCATCTGTGCCGCCATCTGCGACAGGATGAGCTGGATGGCCGTGACGGCCACGACCTGGGAGTTGCTGAAGAACAGACTGTCCGCCGGAACGGCCACCGTATGATGGGCATGGGCCGCCAGCGGCCCCTGTGGCTGATCCGTCAGTGCCAGCACCTGCGCGCCGCGTTCACCGGCGAGGGTCGCCGCCGCCAGCGTGGACCGGGTATAGGGCGCAAAACCGATGACGACCAGCAGATCGCCCTTTCTGACCTGCCCCAGGCCCCAGGCAATCCCCCGGTCGGAGGCATTCAGATCACTGACCTTGTGTCGCAGCAGGCCCAGTCCGTACACCATCAGATCCGCCAGCGAACGGCTTTGACGGCCCGCCTGGACCCAGATCTGCCGGGCCCGGATCAGCCTTTCGGCCACCGCTTCCAGCTCCTGCCTGGGGAAGCCCTGAGCCCACTGCCTCAGATTGGTGATCTCCGCTTCCACAAAGCGCTCGACAAAGGAGGTATGCGCCAGCTTGCGCGCATCGGACATCAGTGAGTCGGCGTGACGGCTGTAGTAGTCGGGGCTGTCCACCAGCACCTTTCGGAACACCCGTTGAAAGGCCGGAAAACCATCGTAGCCCAGTGCATGTGCCAGGCGGGTCAGCGTGGAGGGGTGAACACCGGCAATCCGCGCGGCATCCGAGATGCTGCCCAACGCGACTTTCTGCGGCGAGTGGAGCAGTTTCTCCAGTGCCAACAGGCTGCGTCGCCCGCCCTTAATCGTTTCATCGCCGCGGCGGGCAGCCAGAAGCCGCTGATTCAGCGCTTCGAGGGTTTCGGGAGCCTTGTCGGAACACATGGGTCTCACGCCAGAACTGTTCAGTTAATAACCAGTTTAGTCGCGCCCACCAGTTTCGCAACGATTTTTGCAAACTACAACTCACTGCAAAACGTGTTGCCAAAGGCGTTGAGGGTGAGGTTTTTTTATCTTTTAACTTCAATGTCTTGAGCAGTACGCACGACTACGATACGTATGCTCACTTACTCCGGGACTTGCACCGGATTGTGACGCCATTGGACCTGTTGCAGGCGAATGGTGACTTCCCCCAGCACATCGGCCTTGCCTTCCAGCTGAACAATCAGGTGGCGAACCGGGTCCACATACAGAGTGACGCCTCCCTTGAGGCCGAGAAAGCTGAAATTGCGTGCATCCACGGCAGCGTCCCGGGGGGTGACACGGGCCTGTATCCGGAGGACGGGCAGGGACTGATCCACCCGCTGCGCAGCCCCCGAACCAGCTTCCTCGAAATCCACACTGACCCGGGTCTTGCCGGCCACCTCCAGCGTTAGGTCCATCAGCCCGTCAGAGTCAAACAGGGTGCCATGCCACCGGTCACCAGACTGGTTCAGCCGCGCGGTCACGGCCAGATAAAAAAGCCCTTCCCCCCGCGTCAGAGGCCTGGGATGGTCGGGCAGATCGAACCATTCGGACTCGGTGCGTGACCACATGGGCCAGGGCTGGGATTGTTCGGCCTCCGACACCGGATAACGCTTGAGAGACCACACACGCTCCGGCGTAAAGCGGTACAGGCGGGCACGGTGTTTGTGGTTCAGACGAATGCTGGTGCGTTGCAGCACTTCACCATCCGGCCTCAACCAGGCCTCAGCCAGCGTCTTGCGACCGATCACGTCGGACTCCACGCCCATGTAGGCCACCGGCCCCTGCGGGGCAAGCCCCGCGTTGGCCTGACCGTTACCGGCCGGATACAACTGACGGGCCGCCAGTTCCGGATCCAGCCAGCGCTGTGTCACCCGCGAATCGGCTGAAATGAAGAACTTGGACGCCCGATAATGCAGCACGGCATCCTGGAATGCGCCGGCGTTCAGATGCCGAGAGGCCGACCCGGCTCGTCCGGATTCAGTCACGGGGTCAGACGCTGCCGGCGCGGAGGCCAGTACCCAGACCAGCCCCATGACGACATGACGTGTGTAATGCGCTGCCCTGTTCACCATAGTCTTCATCTCCCAAAGGATGGGTGGGTCCGGTGTCACCCGGTTTCTGAACCCCCATCCTGCCCCGATGCGCATGAACCGATCGTGAACCCTGACGATTCGCCCTTGACGTCAGGCACCCTGCAATATGTGATGGTGTGCACAGGGTTACATACGGTTACAGCTTCATGCAACCGCGCACGCCCGGCCCCTGCCTCCACTCACCCATCTATCCTTATGTTTTCATTATTCTTTTCGATCAGATCGGCCGACCCGTACGACCCACCTAGTCCATACGTCTGTTTGATAGGCCTTCCGCCCGATTTTCAGCCAACGGGCCGGAGCGCACAATGCCAGCACACGAAAAATGAGAACAGGATGTCACCATGAGTTCACGCTTGCTTATGTCTCTGGCACTGGTCGCCATGCTTGTTGCCACTGCGTGGTGGTTGCGGCAACAGGTCCCCGGTCCCGACACGACACCGGTCACCCTCGAGACTCAACCTGACTTGCAACCCGGGTCGCTCGCGCCTCCGCCGGTTCCGGACGCCGGTGTATCCGCCCCGGCGGTGATGACCGTGACGGACGAGCTGGTATTGCCCGATGCGCCCCCGGCCGCCGGACAGCCCCCTCGCGTCCTGCTCACCGGGCCGATTGAAACCCGCACCAACGAGTACGGCGTTGAAGAGTACGTCACTCGCGCGGATATCAGCGCACTGGAATCCCTGTCAGTCGGGGATCAGGTGCTGGTGTCCTTGCCCGATGCAGCCACCCCACGCCGGGCCCTGCTGGACAACTTCACCCAAAAGGCCAACGCGGTGCGTGTATGGCAGGGTCCTGTGCTCGACGGTGAGCCAACCGAAAATGTCATTATCACCCGGGGGGAGCAGACGACCTGGATTCTGGTGGGAACAGCCACCAACAGCTACAGCATCCGGGTTGATCACCATACCGGCGAAGCCGTCATCATTGATGAGGGCACAGCCAATCCCGGTCTCGGTGAAGAGCCACTGCTGACACCCCCCGGTGACGAGCCCGGCCCCCCGGCCGCAGGCTGACCTTCACCGGCAGGCACAAACCGGTTTTCTTGATGGGCGAGCGGATTCTCGCCCTGCCACGACGCTCAACACACCCAGAACAAGGAGGTCAACATGACCCGCTTACGCTCACTCAGGTGGCTCGCCACCACGTCCCTGCTCGGCCTGATGCCCCTGGCACAGGCGGAAACGGCCGATCTGCTGGTGCTCTACACCGACAGTGCTCTGGAGCATCCCAATGGCCGCGATATCCAGGCCCGGATTCAGGCCGCCGTGGAATGGACCAATCAGGCCTTGCGCAACAGTCAGGCCGATCTGCAATTGCGGCTGGTTCATACCGCCAAGGCGGATGCCAGATACAACGGCCTGCTCACCAGCCAGAGCCTTGGCCAGCTGCGTGCCGATCCGGATGTGGCCGCCCTGCGCCGCCAATACGGCGCGGACTTCGTCACCATGCTGGGCCCGTCGCGTGAATGGTGTGGCATCGGCTATGTTTCGAGCGGCAATGGCAGCACCGGGCAGCTCTACAACTCGGCCGCAAACTGGGCCTACAACCTTGTCTCCATCAGCTGCGGTTTCGCCACCTTTGCCCATGAGCTGGGCCACAACTTCGGGCTCGGGCACTCCAACATCCAGAATAGCCGCGGCGGTGTCTGGGATTGGGCACGCGGCCACGGGGAAGTGGGCGTGTTCACCACCATCATGGGGTATACCAGCGCCTTCCAGACCCGTAACCGGGTACAGTATTTCTCCAACCCACAGCTCAACGCCTGTGAAGGTCGCGCCTGCGGCGTGCCGGTGGGTCAGGCTAACGAAGCGGATTCAACCCAGAACATCAACCGTCTGAACACGCAGCTGGCCGCCTTTCTGC
>RFIV01000244.1 GCA_003695085.1 Gammaproteobacteria bacterium | reverse complement strand
CCCATGGTATAGATGAGACGGTCGATGTCGTCACGATTTGAAATGATGGTTGGCAGCACCTTTCTTTTGTGGCGCGCAAACAGCCCGAGCTTTGCAATCAGCCCCAGGGTGGTACTGTCAATCAGAGTGGATTCCGTCAGATCGATTATGACGGTCACAAACCCGGGCTTGCTTTCAATTTCCTCAATCAGACGGTCCAGCGCCGAACAGATATTCAGCCTGACTTCACCTTCGAACTTGAGGACAAAAACACCCTTGTTCTCGGCCTGGAGGATACGAAACTGCGACATCGTTACACCGCCGACGCTATCGACAAAACTGCGATGTCATCCGGCAAGTCCCGGATAACGTCCAGCCCGAATGCCTGCTCGAGCTTCTCAATAGTGTGGCCCGCCATCGCCACTGTTTCAAGCAGACTCTGCTCTTTTTCTGCGAGCGAGTTTGCATTAATGACCTCCAGAATGCCATCCGAGAATGCAACCAGCCGAAAAGGCTCCTCGATACTGACTTCTGTGGTTTCGTACGTGGCATCCTCCATCATCCCGACAGCCTTGCCACGGCCCTCGAGAAATCGCGGGACACCGTCCTGCCAGATAATGGGCATCGGGTAATGGGCACCCAGAGAGTAACGCAGCGTTCTGGCACGGGTATCAAGGATACCGGCAAAGATCGTGAGATGTTTGCCCAGCTGGGTGTCGAGCAGTTCCTTGTTGGCTCGCGCAAGAAACCGGTGGGGGTCGGTTATGTCGTCACTGGAACCCCGGCGCAGGTTGCGTTGCAGCCGGTTGGTCAGATTCTTGAGCAGCACAGTAACGAAAGCCGAGGATGCGCCGTGACCCGACACATCGGCAAGATAGAAAAAAACCTGATGTGTGTTGAGCGGAAAATAATCCAGGAAGTCTCCGCTCAGATACAACGAAGGCTTGAGAATATGGTCAATTGTCAGACCCGCGAATTGCTGGCGGCGCTCTGGCAGCATCTTGGATTGAACACGCCGCCCTGCGTTGTGGTCATTGCGCAATTCCGCCAGGCCAATTTCAAGCTCCTTGTTGGCTCGCTCAAGCTCATCTCGGGCGGCCTGATAATCCTTCTGGAGGCGGACACGCGCCATCTGCTGCTCGATCACCCGGTCGGCATCGACAAAATCATTCATAGGCCGGGTAATCACATCACTGGCACCGGATCGCAGAGCGGTCACCACGTCCGCAGCGGTCACCGGCTGATCCAGCATCACGATGGGGATCTCGGTCGAATCCAGCCAGCCAGACAGATCCCTGACGCGTCCGGCCCGACTGCTCAGAATGATCAGGTCAGCATCCACGTCATCGGCACGACTCTCATCTTTCAGAGAGGCCACGTCAATCCGGTGATCCACCTGAAAGCCGGCTTGCCTGAGGTGCTCTGCAAGGTGCGAGCTGTCTTCATCCTGCCCGATGAGCAGAATCTTTTCCTCAATATCCGCCATAACCTGTCAAATTGCCCTCTCAGCCGTCCGGCAGTGCTTCACCGTGGCGCGTGTTATTGTTCAGGCCTTATGGTCAGTCTATGTGTTATTTTAGAATTATCATACTAAAACACGGTATTACCGATAGGGATATATGACTATCCACTCAGCTTTGCTCGACCTGCTCAATGCCGGCGACCGCCTTATCATGGACCCGGTACATGGCGGTATTCCACTGTTCAGCCATGAAGTCCGGATTATTGATCACCCCTGGTTTCAGCGTCTGCGGTTCATTTGCCAGAACGATATACTCTCTTACGTGTTTCCAGGGGCGACTCACTCCCGGTTTCTTCATAGTATCGGTACTGCACATGTAGGCGGGCGCCTGTGGCTCGGGCTTGTCGAGACCAGCCTGATACGGGCTCAACAAGCAGGCATCGACTATGACGCGGCCGCCGTCATGGAGGCGACTGCTTCGCTGTATCGCCTGGTAAGACTGGCCTGCTTGCTGCACGACTGCGGACACAGCAGCTTTTCGCACCAGTTCGAGCGCACTCCGACACTTCATGCCTGGCTCAATGAACCCGACCTGCACCAGGCCTTGCAGCAGCGCTGCCCTGAGCTGAAGCTGAGTGACCGCCAACCCGTTGCGCATGAACACTATTCGGCGCTGATTGCCGCTGAAATACTCGATGCGACGCATTTCAGGGACAGCACCCTTTCCGCCGGTGACGTGCTGTCATTGATGGATGCTACGGACGGGCGTCCCGGGCCGGGCATGCTCGCAGCCATGAAAGAGATTTGGCCGGTCCTGACCTGTGACCCGGACTCGCCCCCCGATATTCAAGGCTTGCTGACATTGTTGCGCAGTCTCGTGTCAGGGGAAATGGATGCCGACCGCGCGGACTACCTGATGCGGGACAGTTTCCATGCTTCCGTCACCCTGGGAGGGTTCAACCTGGATCATCTGGCCAAGAACCTTTACGTAGGCTGGGACCCGGATAGCCGGTGGTTGGGCATTGCGGTCAGCCGCAAGGGACTGGGTGCACTGGAAGACTTTGTGTATAGCCGATACCAGATGTATCGCAAGGTCTACGGACACAAGACCTCGATCGGATTCGACTGGTTGCTCAGGCAGGCGATCGAAGAAGTGCTGCGCAATACGCCCTGCGGGGAGGAAGTCAGAAACGCCCTTGAGCATCCGGAATCCTATTGCCAGTTGACCGACAACTACTTTTGGGAGGCCTTTCGGCGTTACGGGCAACTGCATCCGGACAGCTACAGCGCCATGATGACACGTCGCCAGCGACTGAAGCACGTTCTGACGTTACAAAATGGTGGCACCGAGCACAGGGACGTCAAGGCGGACCTGGCTCGCAAACATGGCGTTTCGCCCACGCGGATCATTCATTGCTCACTGCCCATCCGCTTCACGCGCATCAATGCCGACTATACGGGTATTCGATACGCCCAGCGCAACAGCCTGAAATCCGGCGCTCGCCCGAGCTACGTTCCTCTGGTGCAGGCCAGCGATTTTTTCAGCAAGTTTGAAGACCGGATGTTGACGCACTTTTACGTCTTGCCGGATGAAGCACCGCCACCAGCGGTGTAAGCCCATCGCCCGCGCACGGATCAGGACGGGTCCAGGTCTCCCACATCCTCATCACGGATGACAATGTAGCCCTCCTCGTCCAGGTTGAGACGTGTAATGCCCGGCGCCTCGCTCTCCAGCCGCCGCAGTTCGGCCAGCTGATCCCTGATCTGCTGTCGCTGACGCTTGACCTCTGCCGCAAGACGTGCGTTCTCGATGATAACCTGCTGGTGCTCCAGCGCCTTGCGCAGCGTGATCACCAGATCCTCATCGTCCCAGGGCTTGGTAATGAAACGATAGATTTCTGCATCGTTGATGGCCTTCAGAACAGCGTCCATGTCCGCCTGACCACTGAGAATCAGGCGTGCCGCATCGGGCTGGCGGATGCGTGCCTGCTTGAGCAGTTCAACGCCGGTCATGCCCGGCATCCTGTAGTCCGACAAGATCAGGTCAAAATGTTCGGATGCCAAAGCCTGCAAAGCCGTTTCAGGCGTTTCGCAGGTGGTGATCTCCCAGTCAGTCCTCTGATGCAGCAAGCGGGTCAGTGCCTTCAGAATGAAGGGCTCGTCATCGACAATCATGATCCGAGTCATGCGCCAGCCTCCTCTGCCTGGGGCTCAACAAAGATCTTGTACTGAGCCTTTTCTGACTTCTCGATCTTCAGAATCTTGTCGATAATATTCTCGGTCAGCGTCTGGCCTCGTGCGACCAACAGCATCCCGCTCTCGGAAAGCAGATCTCGTGTCAGCGCCATCCCGGGCTTGAGTGCATGGGAGCGACACATCACCTCTTCGGCCGGCATGATTTCAAGCGTCAGCTTGTGCCGTATCCGCTTGAAAACCTCCACTATTTGAGGATCATAAAGCGTCCTGGCATGGTTCTCGATGTAATCAGCGGCCCCTTCATGATCCAGCGGCTGAGGCAGGATGAGGCCTGTCTGAAGCCCTACATAATCCCTGGCAAGCCTCAGAATGCGCGCCCCAACCGGAATATCTTCCCCTTTCAGGCCATCCGGAAAGCCACTTCCATTGAAAAACTCGCAGTGATGACGGATAAACCGGCGCGCCTTGCTCAGCCCTTCTACAGAGGTCAGAGCAAGCTCACCATGCAGCGGATACTTCCTGTATGTGTCCAGCGCCTCGCCTTCAAGCGTCGCCTCGGGTTTGCTCAATACCGTATCAGGCAGCACGATCTTCCCGACCTCATGCAACAAGCCGGCATAATAAATCTGCTTGACCTCCTCCTTGGGCAATTTGAGCGCGGCCCCCAGATACTTCGCCAGATCCGCTACCGCACGCGACTGCCCCTTGAAACGTTTTTTATTCAATGACATCAGCGAGGCGAACACGCGGATGATGGATGTGTAGCTGGTACTGATTTCCTTGTAGGCCAGATCGAGCATTTCGGCCGTCTGTCGAATTTCCTCGGTCCGCGCCCTGACCTCCTGCTCGAGTCCTTCGTTCACACGCTTGAGTTCTTCAACGAGAAAATCCCGTTCTCGCCTCAGCTTTAGGGTTTGCAGCCCCTGGTCAATCGTGCTCAGAAGATCCTGTTCGTCCCAGGGCTTTGACAGGTACCGGAAAATACCTGCCGTGTTGACCGCCTGGACCGTCGCCTCAAGATCCGCATACCCGGTCAGGATAATGCGAACAGTATCGGGCCATTTTTCTGCGACGATCTTCAGGAACTCGGCACCGGACATCTCCGGCATACGCATGTCCGACACCACCAGATCGATGCGCTCCTTTTCCAGGATGGACAGACCTTCAGCGCCCGACTCGGCGGTAAAAATGTCATACGCCTGGCGGCGCAGGAGTCGCCGCAATGAGGAGAGTATATTGGCTTCATCGTCCACCAGAAGAACGGCGGGAGTATAGTCATCATGTTCCATGAGTGATGCGCTCCAGAAGCTTTTGCGTGTAATAGAAAAATAGACGAGGCTTCCCGCTATATCCACACAAATTCTTGACCTTGTACGTTTTTTTCGCTGGAATACCCGACTCGTCCACAAGGAGCCCCCCATGCGCGCCGTATCCTTCAACGTCAACGGAATTCGTGCCCGACTGCATCAGCTTGAAGCCCTGAAGGACAAGTACGCGCCGGATATTATCGGGCTTCAGGAAACCAAGGTGGACGACGCGCAGTTTCCGGTGGATGCCATCCGCGAATTGGG
>RFIV01000026.1 GCA_003695085.1 Gammaproteobacteria bacterium | reverse complement strand
GATTCGCAGACTGCACTGAACTGAATAACCCCTTCCACCTCAAGCCCTCTTGTCTTGCATGCAACGCGACGTTGCAAACACTGTCATGATTGCCAGCAACGCGGCCAACCCACCGAGCATACCGTCCCACCCCCCGCTCTGGAACAGCAGACCGGGAAAATAGCTGCCACTCGTGCCTGCGACGTAGTAGGCCGATACATACAGCGCGGCACTCAGAGCCGCCTCCTTCGGTCTGACCGAAAACTCGGCAGTTGCATGTGAGTGAATCCAGAACATGGCGACGCACACCAGGGCCACCGAGACGAATATCTGGACCAGACTATCGGATGTCAGACCTGCCAGAGCCACGAGATACAGGGTTAGCCCTGCAGGATAGCGCCAACGGTACAGCCCCGACAACCGGTTGACCCAGGGCGCAGCCAGCGAGGCAACCAGCCCCAGCGCATAACCACCATACATCAACCCGATGAGCAGTTCCGAGCTTTCCGCATCCACCTCACGAATACGAAAAGGCAGGAAATTCAGAATGCCCTGGAAGCAGAAGAACGCCGTCATCACCATCAGCAGCGGCACGCTTTGCCTGGGCCGACGGAGGATGCGCCGCACCGCTTCGGCAGTGAAGGCAACCGGCGCCCTGTGCCCGCCGGGCAATTTCTGTTGCGCTGGCCAGAATACCAGCAGGGCGCACACCACGGCGAGAGCCAGATAGAAAAGCCGCCAGTCGGCCCACGTGTGCGCTGCCCCCATGAGCGCACGCCCCAGAAAGCCACCCGCAATGGTGCCTGCCACAAAAAAGGCCATCCATCGGGGCTTGGCGTCTGCCGGTGCCGCGGCAGCGATCGCTGCCATGGAGGAGGAAAACAGCACTGGCAGCAGAGCGGCCTGAAAAAGGCGCCCCATCATCCACCCTTCAAAGCCGGCGTCGGCCATCAAGCCCACGCAGGAGAGTGCAAGCAGGCACCAGCTTCCCTTCAGGACCCGATCCGGCGGCACGCCACTGACCAGGCGCCCCAGTATCAATGGACCGAGCGCAAGCCCGTCCAGCACCACGCCAATCAAAAGGCCCGCCACCGAAGGTGACAGGCCATAGCGGTCAGACAACGCCGGCAACAGCGGCTGAGGCGCATACAGCGCCATGTAACCTGCAACCGCGCCGACGAGCACGCGCGCCGGAAAACGGGCAGACATCAAGCCTTCGGCAGCGTGACGCCAGTCTGCCCCAGATATTTCCCTCCACGATCCCGGTAACTGACTTCGCAATCCTCATCGGATTCAAAGAACAGCATCTGCGCCACCCCTTCGTTGGCGTAGATCTTGGCCGGCAAGTTGGTCGTATTGGAGAATTCCAGTGTCACATGCCCTTCCCACTCGGGTTCCAGCGGCGTCACGTTGACGATGATGCCGCAGCGCGCATAGGTGGATTTGCCCAGGCAGATGGTCAGCACATTGCGCGGTATACGGAAGTACTCCACCGTACGCGCCAGAGCGAAGGAATTGGGAGGAATGACACACACATCGCCCGTAAAATCCACGAAGCTCTTCGAATCGAAGTTCTTGGGGTCCACGGTGGCCGAATGCACGTTGGTGAAGATCTTGAACTCGTTGCTGCAACGGACATCGTAGCCGTAGCTTGAAACGCCGTAGGAAATCACCCGATCTTCACCAGCGTAGCGCACCTGACTGTCTTCGAACGGCTCGATCATGCCATGATCGCGCGCCATTTTCTTGATCCACTTGTCGGACTTGATCGTCATGTCCCGTGTCCTCACTCCCAGGTTTTCACAATAATTTCAGGGGCAGCCTGCGCTTCCTCCGCCATCCGCTTCGCCAGATTGGCTGCCGTGCGGCGCGCAATGTCACGGTAAATCAGCGCCACTTCGCTTTCCGGTTCGGCGGCCACAGTCGGCAGGCCACCGTCCGCCTGTTCACGAATCGTCTTGTGCAGCGGCAGCTGGCCCAGCAGCTCCACGCCATATTCTTCAGCGATGCGCTCACCCCCGCCTTCGCCGAACAGCGCTTCATGATGCCCGCACTGGCTGCAGATATGAATGCTCATGTTCTCGACCACGCCGAGCACCGGGATATCCACCTTCCGGAACATCTCGATACCGCGCTTGCAGTCAAGCAGGGCGATATCCTGGGGGGTGGTCACAATGATCGACCCGGATACCGGCACCTTCTGCGCCAGCGTAAGCTGAATGTCCCCGGTACCCGGCGGCATATCCACAACAAGGTAGTCCAGATTGTCCCAATGCGTCTGCCCCAGCATCTGAATCAATGCACCGGTTGCCATCGGCCCGCGCCAGACCATGGCTTGCTTCTCATCCACCAGAAAGGCCATGGACATGACCTGCAACCCCTGGGCCTCCACGGGTTTCATGGTCTTCTCGTCCAGCAGCGCCGGGCGCGTGCCCGCCGGGACGCCGAGCATCATGCCCATGCTGGGCCCGTAGATGTCAGCATCCAGCACGCCCACACGCGCACCTTCCGCCGAAAGCGCCAGCGCCAGATTGACCGCGGTCGTGGACTTGCCTACTCCACCCTTGCCCGAGGCGACTGCAATCACATTCTTCACCCCTGGCAGCGGCTCATTCTGCCCGGCAGGCTTCACGGCCTCCACAAACCAGGTCACGTCCACCGAGGCACTTTCCACCCCGTCGATACCCAGCAGCTGATTTTCAAGCACCTGGGCCATGCCAGCGGCCAGCCCCCTGGCGGGATACGGCAGTTCGATACCCACCCTGACGGCGCCACCCTCAACCTCCAGCACCCGCACCCAGCCTGCACTGAGCGGATCCGTATTCCAGTAGGGGTCCTGATAGGCTTTCAGAACTTCGTTGACCGCTTCGTGAGAGACGTCCGCCACGTCCACACCTCCTGTGGCAAATGATGAAATCTAAAGGTAAAGCCGGTATCATAGCGCCCGGTCCCATGCGGGTAAACGCGTAAATGTCCGCAGGGAGCTGTTCTCAGAATTTCAACGAGGTTTCCGGATCCGACATGACGATGCCCAAACGTGACATCCTGGTCACCAGTGCCCTGCCCTATGCCAATGGCCCCATTCACCTTGGCCATCTGCTTGAATACATTCAAACGGATATCTGGGTGCGCTTCCAGAAACTGCGCGGCCACCAGTGTACCTATGTGTGTGCAGATGATGCGCATGGCACCGCCATCATGCTCAAGGCCGAGCAAATGGGCATCACGCCAGAACAGCTCATTGATCAGGTACGGGAGGAGCACCAGCGGGACTTCGCCGATTTCCTGATCGAGTTTGACAACTATTACACCACCCACTCGCCGGAAAACCGTGAGCTTGCAGAAACTATTTACAAGGCCTGTGAAGCCGGAGGCCATATCGCCCGGCGTGAGATCACTCAGGCCTATGACCCGGAGAAGAAGCTCTTTCTGGCCGACCGCTTCATCAAGGGCACCTGCCCCAAGTGCAAGGCGGAAGATCAGTATGGCGACAACTGTGAAGTCTGTGGCGCCACCTACACACCCGCCGACCTGATCAACCCGCGCTCGGCCATTTCAGGTGCGACGCCGATTCAGAAGGCATCCGAGCATTTCTTTTTCAAGTTGCCGGATTTTGAATCCTATCTGCGAGAGTGGACGCGCAGCGGCAGCCTGCAACCGCAGATCGCCAACAAACTGTCCGAGTGGCTGGATGCCGGCCTGCAGGAATGGGATATCTCGCGCGATGCGCCCTATTTCGGCTTCGAGATTCCCGGTGAACCGGGCAAGTACTTCTACGTCTGGCTGGATGCGCCGATCGGCTACATGGCCAGCTTCAGGAACCTGTGCAACAGGATGGAAGGTCTGGATTTTGACCGCTACTGGAAAGAAGGGTCCGATACCGAGCTGTACCACTTCATCGGCAAGGACATCATCTCCTTCCATGGGCTGTTCTGGCCGGCCATGCTCAAGGCCGCCGGCTTCCGTGCGCCCAATGCCATCTACGCACATGGCTTCGTTACCGTGGATGGCCGCAAGATGTCCAAATCCCGTGGCACCTTCATCATGGCCCGCACCTATCTGGAGCATCTGAACCCGGAGTATCTGCGCTACTACTTCGCAGCCAAGCTCAGCGGGGCGGTGGAAGATCTGGATCTGAATCTGAGCGACTTTGTGCAGCGGGTGAACTCCGATGTCATCGGCAAGCTGGTCAACATCGCCAGCCGCTGTGCCGGGTTCATCAAGAAAGCCGGGGGCCAGCTGGCTGACCAGCCTGAGAATCCGGCACTCCTGAAACAGTTTACCGACAAGGCTGAAACGATTGCACAGGCCTACGAGACCCGCGAGTTCGGCAAGGCCGTACGGGAAATCATGACGCTGGCAGATGTCGCCAACCAGTACATTGCCGACAAGGCCCCCTGGCAGCTGGCCAAGGAAGAAGGCAAGGACGCGGAGGTACTGGCCGTATGCTCAATGGGCATCGAGATGTTCCGTATCCTGATGACCTATCTGAAGCCCGTACTGCCGGCCATGGCAGAAAAGGCCGAAGCGTTCCTCAATACCACCCTGACATGGGGCGCCCTTGATACGCCGTTGTTCGGGCAGAGCATCAACAAATTCAAACCGCTGGCTACGCGCATTGACCCGAAGCAGGTAGAGGCCATGGTGGAAGCCTCCAAGGCACCCGCTGCGGAGCCGAAAAAACCGGCCAAGTCAGCGCAGCAGGGCAAGAAAGCACCGGAAACCCCCACAGAAATCGAGTTTGACGACTTCGCCAAGGTAGACCTGCGCGTGGCCCGCATTGTGAAAGCCGAGCACGTGGAAGGGGCCGACAAGCTTCTGCGCCTGACGCTGGATCTGGGCGAGACACAACGCCAGGTGTTTGCCGGCATCAAGTCCGCTTATGCACCCGAAGATCTCGAGGGTCGGCTGACGGTGATGGTTGCCAACCTCAAGCCCAGAAAGATGAAGTTTGGCCTGAGCGAGGGCATGGTGCTGGCGGCCGGGCCGGGAGGCAAGGACATCTTCTTGCTGTCACCGGATGAGGGTGCACAACCGGGCATGCGGGTCATGTAATCCGCGCTTTATATAACGGTCAAGAATAACAACAACATCATTCCGTATTTGCAGTTATAGAGTGCCTGTAGATAATACGGGCACGTGCGCATAGAGGGCTGGGCATGACTGAATACATTATGATTCTGGTCAGTACGATACTGGTCAACAATTTCGTGTTGGTCCAGTTCCTCGGCCTGTGTCCGTTCATGGGCGTGTCCAACAAGGTCGAGTCGGCCATGGGCATGTCCCTGGCAACGACCTTTGTGCTTACGCTCAGCTCCCTGTGCAGCTATCTGGCCTATACCTGGTTGCTCCAGCCGTTGGGTCTCGAATTTCTGCAGACGATTACCTTCATTCTTGTCATCGCCGTCGTCGTGCAGTTCACGGAAATGGTGGTGCGCAAGACCAGCCCGCTGCTTTACAAGGTGCTGGGCATCTTCCTGCCACTGATCACCACCAACTGTGCGGTACTGGGCGTTGCACTGCTCAACATCAAGAAACAGAATGGCCTGATGGAGTCCATCCTCTATGGCCTGGGAGCCGGACTGGGCTTTTCCCTCGTACTGGTGTTGTTCAGTGCCATGCGCGAGCGCATTGCGGCGGCCGATGTACCCCGCCCCTTCCAGGGCAGTGCCATCGGCCTCATCAGTGCCGGCCTGATGTCGCTGGCCTTCATGGGCTTTTCCGGCCTCGTCAATCTCTAGGAGCACACCATGACGGCAGTATTCATTGCGATCGGTGCCCTGCTGTTGCTCGCCCTCGTTTTTGGCGCACTGCTGGGATATGCGGCTGTGCGCTTCAAGGTCGATGGCAACCCGCTGGTGGATCAGATTGACGCCATTCTGCCCCAGACCCAGTGTGGTCAGTGCGGGTATCCCGGGTGCCGCCCCTATGCCGAAGCCATTGCCAACGGAGAAGCCATCAACAAGTGCCCGCCCGGGGGCGAGAGCACGATTCAGGCGCTGGCCGACCTGCTCGGTGTAGAACCCCAGCCACTGGATGCCGAAGAAGGGGCAACCAGTGAAAAGCGAGTGGCCTACATTCGGGAAGATGAATGCATTGGCTGCACCAAGTGCATTCAGGCCTGCCCGGTAGATGCGATTCTGGGCGCAGCCAAACAGATGCATACCGTTATCGTGGATGAGTGCACCGGCTGTGACCTGTGCGTGGAGCCGTGTCCGGTTGACTGCATTGAAATGCGCCCTCGCCCAACCACGCTGCAGAGCTGGCATTGGGACAAGCCCGCAGTAGCTGAAACACCGATTCGCATTCTGGAGCCGGCTCGTCCGAAACAGGAGGATGAGGCCGCATGAGAAAGATCTGGGATTTTCACGGTGGCATCCATCCGCCCGAGAACAAGGCGCAGTCCACCCGCAAGCCCATTCGGCGCTTCCCGCTGGTGCAAACCTACGTGGTTCCGCTGAACCAGCACCTGGGCAGCCCGGCCGAGCCTATCGTTGCTGCGGGGCAGTCGGTCAAGGCCGGCGAGCTCATTGCACGCCCCATCGGCCTGGTATCGGCTGCCGTGCACGCCCCCACCTCTGGCACCGTTGTTGCCATTGAGCCCAGACCCTCGGCACACCCGTCAGGTCTGCCGGTGCCATCGATTGTCATCCAGAGTGACGGACAAGACGACTGGGTCGACCTGAATCCCGCCGGGGACTTTCGTGCGCTGTCACGCCAGGAGATTCGGGAACGTATTCGCATGGCCGGCATCGCCGGCATGGGCGGAGCGGGTTTTCCGACCGCCGTCAAGCTGACGCCCCCGAAAGAAGACAAGGTCCAGGCACTCATCATCAATGCGGTGGAG
>RFIV01000243.1 GCA_003695085.1 Gammaproteobacteria bacterium | reverse complement strand
GCTTTCAACCTGAATGCGTGTCTGCAGGGTTGCGGGCCGCTCGAGCGTCAGCAAGCGATGCACGCGCACCCGGGGGGCGTCCCCCTTCTCTTCAGATACCGGCGCGAGTCGCCGAAGCTGGTTTTCCGTGTCCAGCCCCCAGCCGGAGCTGCCACGCAGGACAATCCTGGCCGCTTCAGGCGGCATGGGCACGCGCCCCTGCCGGGCATCCGGACGCACGCGTCCGGTCAGCCGCCAGCGACCGGCAGCGAGAGATACCACAGGTCGTCCCGCCCGCTGCAGAACCGGTACGTCCTGTCCGTTCAGGCGCACATCAAAGGGCCACTGCCCCGCGCTTCCCGGTACCCCCACCCATACCTCGGCCTGGGTGACCAGATCCCACACGAAGGTGAGGACCTCACCGGACGGCTGCATGATCAGCTCCCCGGGCCAGACACACCCTCGCCCGTCCTGATCATCCAGGCGTGTACAATCCGCATCGCGCACATCGCGGAGCACCCAGTCCTGCCAGGGCGACAGGGGCGCGGGTACGACTGGCGCCGCCATGGCCAGGCGGGGCACCAGCAGAAAACCGGTGAGCATGAGAAGATGAAGCAATCGGGCGGGCATGAGCGGGTTCCTTTTTTTCCGCGGGTTTTTCTCCGATAATGGCCAATCTAGCACAACGCACCCTGAACCGGTACACAGCCAAATGCCTGATCTGCTTCTGTTTCTGGATATCGAACCCAGCACCCCCGAAGAAAGCGGGTTCCCGGTCACCATCGCATGGACCGACCGGGAGGGTCATATACACCATGCGCTTGTCCAGCCGGATGACGACTGGGTGGATTGGGAAGAGAGCGGCTTCGCGCATGCAGAAGTCAGCTGGGAGCACCTGGTGGAACAGGGACTCTCCTGCAAGGATGTGATGCGACGCCTGAATCAGGATCTGGGCGGGGAGACAGTCTGGGTGGATGGTCTCGACTTTGATGAAGCCTGGCTTGAGCGTCTGGCTGAAGCTGCAGGCGCCAGCCTGACCTTTGAACTGGCACCGTTCGCACGCTGCCCCGCCCGCACGGGAACTGGAGACTGGTACCAGCAGCGGGAGCAGATTCTGCTTGAAGCCGGCCTCGAACCCTTCCGAGCCGAACACAACGTGCTGGCGATGCTTCGCGCAAGCGGATTCGGGGACTGAGCCCACCTTGGAGCCGATTTGTGACCCGCATCCGCATGCCGGGCCGCAAATTCATATACATTGTACGTTTGTTGCAGAATGTAAAGGAAACCCGACTGCATGAAAGCTCTTGCATGGCTGGGCCTGATGGCCCTCTTGTGGGCCCCGGCGGCCTGGTCAGACACCGAACAGAAACTCACGGATACAGGCTACGTGGGCCTGACCTACTCGGACTGGGACTTTCGCTCCATTCAGGGTGAGAAATCTGCCCGTCTGGATGGTGCCACCCTCATCCTGGGCAGCCACATTACGGATTATGTGCGCGTGGAAGGGCGACTGGGCATGGGACTGGGCGAAGACAGCCCGCAGGACGGACTGAAGGTCAGGATCAAGCATCTGGCCAGCTGGTACATGGGCCCCACCTACTCGCCCACGGAATACTGGACGCTCTATGGCCTGCTCGGCTTCAGTTTCGTCAAGGGTGATACGGAACGGGACGACCCCACGGCCTTTCCTGAGGTACCCGGCAAGCTGTTGAGCAGCAGCTTCAGCCTCAGTTACCTGCTTGGGACGGAAATCCAGGTCTGGAAGGATATCTGGTGGACCATGGAGTTCGGCCGAATCCATCGGGACAGCGAGACCCGCATTCGCATGATGCAGCTGAATGCGGGTGTGAAGTACCGCTTCTGAGAGCCTTCGGGGCCGTCATTCGTGACGGGCCCGGATATGCCAGCAGCGATGAATTTTCCGGTTGCGAGCGAAATCGTCCGGCACTGACCAGACCGAGACTTCCTTCAGGGCGTAGCGCGCAGAGAGCGCTTCGTCCATCCTGAACCGGCGGAAGTTGGTGGAAAACACCAGCGTACCGCCGGGCGCCAGAATCCGCATGGCCTCGTCGATCAGTTTCACATGATCCCGCTGAATATCGAGCACCGAATCCATCTTCTTGGAGTTGCTGAAAGTCGGCGGATCCATGAAGATCAGATCAAAGGGCTCGCGACACTGGGTCAGCCATTTGAGCACATCTGCCCGATGCAACCGGTGCGCCCCGCCCAGCAGACCGTTTTCCTTCAGATTACGCTTTGCCCAGTCCAGATAGGTGTTGGACAGGTCCACACTGACCGTGCGTGCAGCGCCTCCCAGTGCGGCCTGCACTGTGGCCGTGGCCGTGTAGCAGAACAGATTGAGAAAGCGTTTGTCCTGCGCATGATCCCGGATCCACAGGCGCGTGGGCCGATGATCAAGAAAGACTCCCGTATCCAGGTAATCCGAGAGATTGACCCAAAGCCGGGCACACGCCTCTTCGATGACCTTTTCGTATCCCAGCTCAGCTTGTCGACCGTATTGGGAACTGCCTTTTTGCGGACGACGCTGCTTGAGGAAAACAAACTCCGGGTCGACGCCCAGGACTTCCGAGATATCATCCAGCGCACGGTTGAGGCGCTTGCGTGCCTTTTCAGGCCGAACACTTGGAGGCGGAGCATATTCCTGCACATGCACCCAGCCGTCATACCAGTCAATCGCCAGGGCATACTCCGGCATGTCGGCATCGTACACCCGGAACGCCTGAACCCCTTGCTTGCGTGCCCACTTCTGCCGTGCTTTCCAGTTCTTGGCCAAACGGTTGGCAAAGGCTGATCGCGTGTTTCCTGTCGCGGTGTCTGATTGCCCGCCTTGTTCCGGATGCGCCTCAGAGCTTTGCGAGCGAATCTCGTAACGATGAAGTACGCAGTCCAGCGGCCCGTTACGCAGCTTCCACGTCTTGTCCGGTGCCAGCGGCAAACCCGACGCCAGATCCGGAGACGACGTGATCATGACGAGGGTCCATCCCCCCCAGCTTGCCTTCAGCTGCTTGCCCCACTGGCGGTAAAGGGGACGCAATCTATGAGCATCTCCCAGCCGCTCGCCGTATGGCGGATTGCACACCAACACTCCGGTAGCGCCTGGCTCCGGGACCAGAGTGCAGGCATCCTGCCGCGACCAGGTGACCGGTATCCCGTCGCCAAGCACGGCGAGATTGGCACGCGCCGCCTTGAGTGCCTCCGGGTCAATGTCACTGCCATACAGCCGGACATGCTCTCGCGCCCAGGCCAGACGGGCATCATGTGCCGCTCGCAACTCGGCCAGCAACTTCTCCCACGCCTCTTTCGGATACCAGGGGGCACGCTTGACTGCAAAGTCCTGTCGCAGCAACCCGGGCGCCATATCCGATGCCATCATCCAGGCTTCGGCCAGCAAGGTTCCGCTGCCGCACATGGGGTCGACCAGCACGGGACGTTCAGGGTCAGGCCACCCGGCCCGCAACAACATTCCCGCCGCCACGTTTTCCTTGATCGGGGCTGCCGTATCTCGCAACCGGTAGCCCCGCTGATGCAGGCTTCTGCCGGCCAGATCCAGACCGATCATGGCCTGCTTGCCCAGCGTCAGCTGAATCTGCACGCGAGCACGGTCGCGGTCAATCACAGGCGATGACTTGCCTGCACCCCGAAAAGCGTCAACGATGCCGTCCTTGAGTACCTGTGCGGCAAAATGAGGGTGTTTGAGCTGTCCCGCCTGCCCCTGAGCATGAATCCAGTAGGGCATTTCCGGCGCCAGCCAGACCTGCCAGTCAACCTCGCCGGCCAATTGCCGCAGACCGTCCGCATCACGCGCGGTGCCCTGTGCCAGCACAAGAAAAACCCGGCTGGTGAGCCGTGAAGCCATGAGGACCCGACAGATGGCAGGCCAGTCTCCCTGCGCGCTGACACCCAGACGCCCGGGCCGTGCATCGGTCATGCCCAGCCTCGCGAGTTCATCCGCAAGCAGGTACTCCAGTCCCATTGGGCAGGCTGCCCAGATTACATTTTTCAACATCTGCTCCCCGATTTCACGACGCGGCTGTAGTGCATTGTTTGCACAGATCTTTCGTCATTAAAATATCTTTTCAGCATAAAAAGGCTGTCACATAGATGAAATTATTCGTTCACACACCTGAAAAAAGTGGTTTATGGTTGAGGTGTGCGCACATATTTTGATCATCATCACAACGCAAAGGAGATCTTTCTGCCAACACCCTTTTCAGTCCACCACCCATGGTTATGAGGTTCAAGAAGAATGAGAAGACAGAAGCGCAATACCTTGGAAAGAGCTTACCTCAAGGGTTACCAGGCCGGCGTTTCCGGCCGATCCAAAGACATGTGCCCAGCCTCCAATTTAATGGCCCGTCAGCAATGGATGAACGGCTGGCGGGATGGACGCGCGGATCACTGGGACGGGTATACCGGCGTTTCCGGCATTCACAAGCTGCCCGTCGTCTGACTATTCCGGACAATCTGCACCACGCACGGGGATTCGCCCCGTTCTCAGGCCCGCTCAGCGGGCCTTATTTTCGCCCTCTGTCCGCCTCGGCCAGCATGTCAGGCCAACCGGCATCATACAATCTGTGCGCCACCTCGCGGATAAGCTCCGGCCCCTTGTAGATGAAACCGCTGTATATCTGCACCAGTGATGCACCCGCACGAATCTTGGCCAGGGCCGAATCACCGTCCATGACGCCGCCCGACGCAATGATGGGCACCCGGCCCGCCACCGTTTCTGCCAGCACCCTGACAACCTCGGTCGCCCGGTCAGTCAGCGGTGCGCCGCTCAGACCTCCGGCCTCACTGCCATGCCGGGCACGTTCCACGCCCTCGCGAGACAGCGTCGTGTTGGTGGCAATGATGCCATCCACTCCGCTCGCCACCAGGGTTTCCCCGGTCATGCGAATCTCGTCGCCGGACATGTCCGGCGCTATCTTCACGACGACCGGTACCCGCCGGCCATGCAGGCCTGCCAGACGCTCCTGCGCGTCACGCACATCGCCCACCAACGCCTTCAGTGCATCGCCAAACTGCAAGGCACGAAGCCCCGGTGTATTGGGGGACGACAGATTGACGGTAATATAACTGGCGTACGGATAGACACGCTCGATACAGGTTACATAGTCGCGGCTCGCAGACTCTTGCGGGGTATCCTTGTTTTTCCCCACATTGATCCCCAGAACCCCCCGGTACGCGGTCTTGTCGAGACGCCTCACCAGCGCATCGACTCCATCATTATTGAACCCCATACGATTGATGATGGCCTGCTGCGCCGGCAGGCGGAAGAGCCGTGGCTTGGCATTCCCCGGCTGAGGCCGCGGCGTGACTGTCCCCACTTCAATAAAGCCGAATCCCATGGCAGCCAGGCCGTCAATGCAGCGGCCGTCCTTGTCCAGACCGGCCGCCAGCCCAACCGGGTTGGGAAATGTCAGCCCCATCAGTTCGACCGGCCGTGATTCCGGCGGTTTGCCAAACCAGTCCGCAATACCTGCCCGGCTGAGCAGGCTCAGACTGCGCAAGGTCAGATCATGGGCACATTCCGGGTCCAGGCGGAACAACAAAGGCTGAATCAGTCGATAATCCATGGTGGCAGGGGTCCGGTTGGAAGTGAACGGCCGCCATTATACTTTTTTTGACCGGGGGAGACAGCGGGCACACAGGGCCATGTTGCGGTTCTGTCATTTATCCACGAAAACTGTGGATAACTTTGGGGATATCACTAGAGTACATCGCCCAAGCCCGCATCACGACCGCCATTCAGCAATTTGGTTATTTTTTGACCATATAATTTTTAGTCTTTTATTTCAACGAGTTACAGATCAATACCTGTTTCATGATGCCATCTGACGACAGACTGACAGCGCAATCCGACGAAATTCCGACGTCAGCAGTTCCGGGAGGGAAAACACAGCCCGATACCCGATTCACAGATGCGGGACACCTCCATTTCCACCCAGGGATTGTCGGTCATGATCACTCCCTGAACCTGCACCAGCACCCGCACACCGGGCCTCAGGTGCTCCGGCGGCGGGCCCTCAACGAAAATGCCCCCTTCCGAGACATTGGATGCGATGCCCTGAACACAATCTCCCGAACGGCAAAAGACTCTCAGCCTGAGATGCCCCGGGCACCTTTCAAAATTACGACGTTCCATAACTCTCCACCCGTATACTTTTTAATCAGCATAGCAGACTTGAGTACAGGTTGCGTAAAGCTATAATCCCCACTCACTCATTGGCCGACTCCGGATACGCTCATGCATGCCCCCACTGCTCCCAAAGCTGCTGCCAATCGCATTACCTGGATTGGCTTCTGGACGGATCTCGGATTGGGCGTGGGCAAGGTGGCCGTGGGGCTGATCGCAGGCTCCCACGCGCTGGTTGCCGACGGCCTGCACTCCTTTTCCGATCTGGCATCCGATGTGCTGGTACTGATGGTCAATCGGGTCGCCCACGAAGCACCGGACGCGGAACACCCATACGGACATGGTAAGTTTGAAACGCTGGGCACCGTTATCCTCGGCCTGATGCTGGTCAGTGTCGCGGGCGGTCTGGCCTGGGACAGTGTACACAGCCTGCTGACGGACCCGGTTCATACAGTTGTGGGCGGCCTGGCCATCGCCATGGCCGTCGTATCCATTCTCAGCAAGGAAGTGCTCTACCGCATGACTGTGAATGTGGGCCGGCGCATCCGCTCGGACATGCTGATTGCCAATGCCTGGCACCATCGCAGCGATGCCCTGTCATCGGTCGTAGTGCTGGTCGCACTGCTCGGTACCTTCATGGGCTGGAGCTGGTTGGATGCTGTCGGCGCGCTGGTCGTCGCGGCCATGGTTGCCTGGGTCGGCGGCAAGATGATCTGGGGCAGCATTCAGGAACTGCTGGAAACCTCCCTGCCCGCAGAAGAACTGGAAAGCCTGAAGCGTATCGTGGAAACCCTTCCCGAGGTCAGGGGCATTCATGACCTTCGCGCGCGCCATGTCGGGCCCCAGGTGGTTCTGGATATCCATTTGCTGGTCGATCCACGGGTCAGTGTATCCGAAGGCCACCAGATCGGTGTGGAAGTCAGCAAGCAGATCCGTGCCAGCATGCCGGAAGTGGCAGATGTGACGTTTCACATTGATGCAGAAGACGACGAAAGAGTCCGCGTGGAAGATGCGCCAAGGTTACCGTTGCGCCATGAGCTTGTGCCGATCATTCGTGCTGCGCTGTCTGAATCCGGATTGCCGGAGGATAATACAGACCTGACCCTGCACTATCTGGACGGCCGCATTCACCTGGATCTGATCCTGCCCGCCAACGCCGGGACGGGCCCGGAGCATGCCGAAGCCCTTGCGCAGCATCTGGCCGCCCTGCCCTGGTTTGGCGGGCTGCGCCTGCTCCAGCAATGCGAAAGGCACGGCCGGTATGTGAGCTGAAGCAGCCCGCTTATCCCAGCTCCAGCCCCCTGTGCTTGAGTGCGTTAAGCTGGTCTCGAAGCTGGGCCGCTTTTTCGAATTCCAGATTACGCGCGGCTTCAAACATGGCATCTTCCAGCGCCTTGAGCTTGCGCGCCAGCTTGTCAGGCGACAAATCTTCCACCGACACCTCGTACGACGCACCCGGTTCGGCCGCCTGACGGTTCACCGGCTTGCTGCGACTGCGACCCGGCACGGCACCTTCCATGATATCTGCCACCTGCTTATTCAGAGGCTGAGGCGTGATTCCGTGGGCTTCATTGTGAGCGATCTGCTTCGCCCGCCGGCGCTCGGTTTCATCCATGGCCCGCTTCATGGACCCGGTGATCTGATCAGCATACAGTATGGCCCGGCCGTTGGGGTTGCGCGCCGCGCGCCCCATGGTCTGAATCAGTGAGCGGTCCGAGCGCAGGAAGCCTTCCTTGTCCGCATCCAGAATGGCCACCAGGGATACCTCAGGCATGTCCAGCCCCTCGCGCAGCAGGTTGATGCCCACCAGCACATCGAACTCACCCAGGCGCAGATCCCGGATGATTTCCACCCGCTCGACCGTATCGATGTCCGAGTGCAGGTAGCGTACACGGACATCATGCTCCGCCAGAAACTCGGTCAGATCCTCCGCCATGCGCTTGGTCAGCGTGGTCACGAGCACCCGCTCGTTACGAGCAACGGTTGCGCGAATCTCGCCCAGCAGATCATCCACCTGGGATTGTGCCGGACGCACCTCAATAACCGGGTCCACCAGACCGGTCGGTCGTACCACCTGCTCCACCACCTGCCCGGCATGCGACGCCTCATAGGGCCCCGGTGTGGCTGAAACAAAAATGGTCTGTGGTGCAATGCGCTCCCACTCGTCAAAACGCATGGGACGGTTGTCCAGCGCCGACGGCAGACGAAATCCGTACTCCACCAGCGTTTCCTTGCGTGATCGGTCGCCCTTGTACATGGCACCAATTTGCGGGATGGTGACATGCGACTCGTCAACGACCAGCAGGGCATCATCCGGCAGATAATCAAAGAGGGTCGGCGGCGGCTCACCCGTCTTGCGACCGCTGAGATAACGTGAGTAGTTTTCAACGCCGTTGCAGTACCCCAGCTCCAGCATCATTTCAATGTCAAAACGTGTCCGCTCCTCCAGACGCTGCGCTTCCACGAGCTTGTTGTTGCTTCGCAGCCACTCCAGCCTGTCCTTCAGCTCCGCCTTGATCTGCTCCACGGCATCCAGAATCACCTGGCGCGGCGTCGCATAATGGGTCTTTGGGAAAATGGTGACACGGGGCACACGGCGGATCACTTCACCGGTCAGCGGATCGAAATAGCTGAGCGCTTCGATTTCGTCGTCGAACAGCTCGATGCGAATCGCCTCCTTTTCCGATTCGGCCGGGAACACATCAATGACGTCGCCACGCACCCGATAGGTGGCTCTGTGCAACTCGACTTCATTGCGCGTGTACTGAAGCTCGGCCAGGCGGCGCAGAATGAAACGCTGATCCACCTGATCTCCGCGATCCAGGTGCAGCACCATGCGAAAATAGGATTCCGGATCCCCCAATCCGTAGATGGAGGAAACGGTCGCCACGATGATAACGTCCCGCTTCTCCAGCAGCGCCTTGGTGGCCGAGAGGCGCATCTGTTCGATGTGTTCGTTGACCGACGAGTCCTTCTCGATATAGGTGTCCGATGACGGCACATAGGCCTCGGGCTGATAATAGTCATAGTACGAAACGAAGTACTCGACGGCGTTATCCGGAAAGAAGGCCTTGAACTCGCCATACAGCTGGGCAGCCAGTGTCTTGTTGTGCGCCATCACCAGTGTGGGACGCTGAACCTGCTGAATCACGTTGGCAATGGTGAAGGTCTTGCCCGATCCGGTCACGCCAAGCAGGGTCTGGTGCATGAGACCGTCTTCAATGCCTTGCACCAGTTGACGAATGGCCTCCGGCTGGTCGCCGGCCGGCTGATAATCGGCTTTGAGCTGAAAGCGTTCCATGGGGTTTGCGGACACCTGAACAATGTGGCTATATGTACAGTATACGGGGTTTTGGGCGCCCCTGACACTGCAAGCTGTCAGGGCCCACAATTTTACGATTCAGGGGGTTGACGGCCCAAACCGGTATCAGTAATATACGCGCCACGTCGAAGACGTGATCCCCGATAGCTCAGTTGGTAGAGCAAATGACTGTTAATCATTGGGTCGCTGGTTCGAGTCCAGCTCGGGGAGCCAGAATTCCAGAAGGCCGCTTTTCAAGCGGCCTTTTTCATGTCCGGACACCTG
>RFIV01000025.1 GCA_003695085.1 Gammaproteobacteria bacterium | reverse complement strand
CCTTTTTCCCGGCTCAGTTCCAGCGCCTGGCGCCAGCCTTCCAGCGCCATTTCCCTGCACACTTCTTCGGTAAATTTCACCGACTCTTCGGTGCCATAGGCCATGCGCATCATGGCGAGCGTGGAGCCCAGACCCAGAATACCCATACCGTGACGACGCTTGTAGGTGATTTCGTGGCGCTGACCTTCCAGAGGCAGACCATTGATCTCGACCACGTTGTCCAGCATGCGGGCGAAGATGGCCACCACCTTGCGGTATTTTTCGAAATCGAAGCGTGCCTTGTCGGTAAACGGATTCTCCACGAACTTGGTCAGATTCACCGATCCCAGCAGGCAGGAGCCATAAGGTGGCAGCGGTTGCTCGCCACAGGGGTTGGTCGCACGGATGTTCTCGCAGAACCAGTTGTTGTTCATCTCGTTGACCTTGTCGATCAGGATGAAGCCCGGCTCGGCAAAGTCGTAAGTGGAGGTCATGATGGCGTCCCAGATGGAACGCGCCTTGGCGGTCTTGTAGATGCGACAGGCGACGCGGCCTTCACTGTCCTGCACATAGCCGTCCTTGACCGGAAAGTCGCGGAAGATGAACTGGCTGCTGTCAGACAGGTCCAGACCTTCCTCTTCCACTTCCTTTTGCGTGACCGGGAACGACAGCGGCCAGTCGGCATCGGCCTGCACGGCCTTGATGAAATCCTCTGTGATCAGCAGGGACAGGTTGAACTGGCGCAGGCGACCGTCTTCGCGCTTGGCGCGGATAAACTCGAAAACGTCCGGATGGTTGACGTCAAAGGTGGCCATCTGCGCACCGCGGCGACCGCCGGCCGAGGATACGGTAAAACACATCTTGTCGAAGATGTCCATGAACGACAGCGGGCCCGAGGTCGTGGCCCCGGCACCTGCCACGTAGGCGCCTTTCGGACGCAGGGTGGAGAACTCGTAGCCGATGCCGCAGCCTGCCTTCAATGTCAGGCCGGCTTCGTGGTTCTTGATGAGAATGTCGTCCATCGAGTCATGGATCGTGCCGGAAACCGTGCAGTTGATGGTGGAGGTGGCGGGCTTGTGAGCTTCGGCACCGGCATTGGACGTGATACGGCCGGCCGGAATGGCACCATTCTCCAATGCCCAGAGAAACTCCTTGTACCACTTGTTGCGGACCTTGGGCGCTTCGACGGAAGCCAGTGCCCGGGCGACGCGCTCGTAGGTGTCATTGATGGTCTTGTCCACCGGTTCGCCGGATTTGGTCTTGAGCTGGTACTTTGAGCTCCAGATGTCCAAAGAAGCGGGCTGCAGGGGGATGACTGGCGTAAGCGGCTGAACCTTGGCGTTCATAACGACTCGTCCTTTACTGTCTGACTGGATCGGTTAAACGGTTTGAGGGCCGGCACGAAGGCCCGGCATGGCTGCGGGCGGGCAGAATCGGGCTTCGTGTTCTTGTTGTCCCCAAGAGTCGGCCAACACTATATAGTGTGTCTGGTGGCGAGTATACCACTATATTGTGTGTTGTAAATTGCGTGAATGCACTAAGGATGGTTGTACTTATTGCCAAAAACTATTGGACTGTGGCCGAGAGACAGGCTCCAGCCCGGCCCGCAAGCGCTTGGCGAAAATGGTACAAATGTATGAACTGTGCGTCAGGTCAAGGTAATAGGGTGTCACGTTACACGGAACTGTCATGCGCAGCCCTTAAACTGGACACGTGTACTGAAAGGAGGCCGGGCATGATGCCCGGCACATAATAATCACAAATCACAGGTAACGCTCATGAAACTCGCACTGTCCCGATCTCTGATGGCTCTGGGTGCCGTGACCCTGATAGCACAGCCCGCACTGGCCTGGAAGCAAAGCACACACAAGCGCATTGTGGAAGATGCCGTACGCTATATGCAGGCGCATCCGGAGACGACTCAATACGCCCGTCTCGAAGCACTGGCTCAGGCTTCGGGGGTTACGGTCAGCCAGCTGGGGAGCCTGCTCGGGCAGGGTGCCTACGATGTGGATGACTTCGAGGATACCTATCTGTGTGGTGCCATCACCGGAGACTGCCAGATGGCGCCGGTCTGGGGGCTGGCCTCGTCCATCGTCAAGTACACGTCGTACTGGCATTTTCAGAATCATACACATGGTCACGATGCCCATGGCAATGATATCGGTGGCTACGATTACAGCAAGCTGACCGTCGCCGGCGATATCGACAATCTGGCCGCAGCCTGGCTCTACGGCGATTATCTGGACGATGGCAAGGGCGGCCTGCACGGCTGGTTCTGGCGCGACAACTCCAAGTACAACAGTTACGGCGTGACTGAAGCGAATTACCGCCAGGGCTCCTCCAGCTCCAGGACCATGTACAAGGATTTCGAGAAGATGCCCTTCCAGCCCATCGACAATCTGGGTCAGTACTGGTTCAACCGATTCTGGGCGCAGCCCTCGGTACAGACACTGGGCTTTGTGCTGCATACCACGGACTTGCTCCAGCCTCATCACACCTGGACCACCTCGGCCCGAAATCACTCAGGCTGGGAGCAATGGGTGGCCGATTACTATGACCGTGAGAATCTGGGCGATTTTCAGTTGGTCGAACAGGCCATGGGTGACTTTACACCTGTCCCGGCGGGCAGTACGGACATCCGTTCGCTGTTGACTGAAGGCGGTGCCTTTTCCTACAGCAATGGCGGTATCGTGCTCTCGAGCAAGGATCATAATGACCGGGTGCAGGTGGGCAGGATGATGATTCCCCATGCCATTGCCATGACAGTGCACGTCATCAACCACGCGATGAAGCGCTTCTGATGCGTACTGTATGGTTCGGGCTTGTGCTGAGCAGTCTTCTGCTCCTGGCCCCGGCATGGAGTCGGGGGCAGTGCATGCTGCCTCCCGGTGCCGTGGCCGAGGCGGAAGGCTGGTTGATACCGGAAGCGATCGCCCGTGAGGTATTCCGTCGCTACAAGGCTGAAGGGCAGTACGAAGGCACGTTCGGGATGTTCGTGAACGAGCTGATTGACAACCATCTGATCCAGATTTATTCCGGCCATGCACTGCAGAAGCGGATGGAAGAGGTGGATCGTGATTCGGCCGTGGGATTTGCCACGGAGGTGAATCTGCGCCGGCAGCGCACCGGGTTGCTGAGTGCGCTGTATCCCGAGGCGCTCAGCGCCTGGATGCACCGGCAGTATCCCGATGGGATTGATGGCGCGCTGACGCGAGCACTTCCGGCAGACTGGTCCCGGCATCTGAGGGCCGCCAGGCCCAGTCTTGAAGCCCGGCTGTCATTGGAAACGGTAGACTGGGCCCGATCCGTCATCGTTGCCGAGCTGGCCTTGCCTGACGGGAAAACCAGCGCTTTGAGCCTGTTTCAGGCCTGGGTGGATCAGAACATTCAGGGGCGTTTGGCCCTGCTGCAGGGTGACGAGGTGTTGCTGCGACACTATACCGAGCGTTGGGCGCTCGAGCGGGTAATTGACTTCTGGGGGAAACAGACGCTGCCGAAGGCAGATTATGCGTTTGTCGCGGTCATGGTGAGCGATCGTCATGTGGCGCAGCGTTACCGTAATCAATTGGGGCTGAATCTGGGGCTGCATGATGACAATCCGGCCTTGCAGGCGGCGGCCGGGAAGGTGAAACCGGAAGCCATTCGCGACTGGTATGCGCAGCATGCAGATCAGTTTGACATCATTCAGCGTGTACGTGCGCAATGGCGCATGGCCGGACAACCCGAAGGACTGGCGGGTGAAAAGGCTGAGCGCGGCAGTGGCTGGCTGGCTCGCAAGGACGGGTGGCTGGCCATGCTGGCTTTCGCACAGACAGGGACGGACTGGTCCAGGCCTGTGCGTCAGCCGGACGGTCGGTGGGTGCAGGTTCGGGTCACGGAGCGTGCGACGAAGCGTCTCGATTGGCAGGACGAAACTGTGCGCTATGAAGCCTCGCGCGCGATTGCCTGGAATTACCTCAGGTCGACCTATCTGGCTCAGCTGGAAGGCTGGCGCGCGAAAGCCCGCATTTGCCGGGCTTCGCTGAAGGTGGCGGGATGAAGGCATTCGCCGGGGCGGTATTTCTGGGGGTGGGCCTGCTGGTGATCCTGAGCCTGACACGGCTTTCGGATCAGACGGAGAATGTGCAGATGAAGGTACCTGAAGCTTTTCCGGAGCAGGTCATCAAGCGATCCGATGTGTCAGTTCCCATGTCACGGGCCGAGGCTCACAGGTCCGGGCCAACGCCCGTCGACGATTCGCTGCCTGCTGAGGCACAAACGGTCCCGCTGCTCACGGATTCCGAGGCGTTGGCGGCCTTTCGTCAGAGCATCGAGCACGGGGACGCCCGCGCCCCCGCTATTGTGCGCAGCCCGGAGGCCCCATCGCCACCTGATGAAGTACTGGAAATGCCTTCGGCCTATGAGGCGTGGGAGGTGAAGCAGGAGCGGGCACTCAAGCAGCGCTTTCTTGCTGCGGCCCGTGAAAAGATCGCCTGGCTGGAAAAGGAAGTGGCACGCGCGCGGGTCATGGGGCTGGATGCGGAGAGTCTTCGGG
>RFIV01000242.1 GCA_003695085.1 Gammaproteobacteria bacterium | reverse complement strand
TATCGCTTGCGCCCGGCGTCCAGCCAATGCGCGCCGTCCTGCATGGCAGGCAGTGCCAGGCCATGGTGCCGGGCGCCCCACTGGCAGAAGGCCTCAAAGCCGTCCTGGAGCACACTCAGTGGCCTCGGGGGCAAGGCGGTATAATGGTCAATCCCCAGTGCTTCCCGAACCCAGGCATCAAAGGCCAGGCGCCAGATGTTGAGCGCGTGCTGCTGACGACGCACCCGCGGGGGTGCGGTCCGGGTCTGGCGCACCGCATGACGGAGCTGGTCGCGGCTCAACCTCAGACACGCTGCAGCGCCGGCACGGGACAGTGGCACATACTCACCGCCCCCATGCAGGTGATAGCAGCAGGGCGCCAGGACAACTTCCGGTACACGCTGCGCGATGACCTGCCTGACCAGCGAACGGTGCAGCTCTCCACACGCATGCAGGGCCAGCGCCGTTTCCGTTTGAGAGAGTGTCTGCCGAATCCGCTGTTCATCCCGGAGTACATCACAGGGTTGCAGGCTGACCGCCACCCCCTGCGCATCCGCGAGCGCCTGTCCGGTCACCACCAGATCCGGCTGCAGTTCCAGCCCGATGCCCGGTCTTTGCGTGGTCCGGCTGACGACACGGATCAGGTGCCCTTTCCCGGCACACCATTCCAGTGCGACACCGTTGCGTGGTGGCAGTGCCTGCAGAAACGCCCGGATCTGAGCCTGCTTGCGACCCGGAATCCCGGCCCAGGCGCGCGGGTCCGTCTCTGCCTTCGCGGGTGAATGCACGTCCGCCAGCACGGGCACCCGGATCTGTTCTGCCAGCCCGGCGGCCTCGGTGAGCCCCGCCCCCGCGAGCCAGCGGAGCAGGGCATCATCGTCTCCCATGAGGTGCTCGGCGTCTGCATCGCTCAGCGCCTGCACACGGCCGTACAGCTCCGGCGCACGCGACGCCCAGGGGCAATCCGTCGCCCCGAATGGGGACCAGTCCCAGTAGGATCGGGTAGCCTCAATGAGATCAGCAAGCGCTCTGAAGCGCGGCGCGGCATTCATGGAGCAGGTACAGCGATCATATATCCAGGATTGTCTGCACTTTGTCACGCCACGGCAAGACTTTGAACCGGGGTGACTACGTATTGATCAGCGTGACCCATAGTCATATCATGACCAACAGTCACAACCTCTATATTGATCAATTTTCCAAAGGGCGTTCCAGAGAACAGAGATGCCAGAACCTGCCGTTTCAACCTCCTACAAGAACCGGCTGTTTGCCGAACGCGAGCAACTGATTCTGGACGCAGCCCTGCGGTTGTTCGCCCGCCCGGACTGGCAGAGCGTCACGGTGCAGACCATCGCCCGGGAGGCGGGCATTGGCAAGGGCACGGTGTACAAGCATTTTCGCAGCAAGGAAGAGATCTATGCCCGCCTGGCACTGGATTTCCATTCACGGATGCTGGCGCGCTTTCACGAGCTCGCCGACGGGCTGGCCGGTGAGCCGGCGCTGAGGGTCATCATACGTCATGCCTTCGAATCGCTGCTGCGTGATCCCGCACAGGCCAACCTGAGCTTCTACTGCAAGCGAGTGGACTTCATGGAGTGCCTGCCGGAAGACACCCGTGCCGCCTTTGAAGCGCTGGACGCGGGATTCAGTGATTTCTTTGCCGGCGTGCTTGCACGGTTTGAGCCGGGCCGATTGCCCGATCTTCCGGCAGATGACATGGGCATCTTGCTGGAAGCCACCTTTGACGGTGCCCTGAACATGCTCATCAACCGCGTGGTGCAGACCCGCGCGGGGATGGACCAAAACCGTTTTCTGGATCTGGTCTGCCATTACATGATTGCCGGACTGACCCACCTGACCCCCCACACGGAGGCGGAATCCCAATGAAGCGTTCTGTTCTGATTGCAGCCGGGCTGGCTGTCGCAATTGTGGTCTGGATGGCCAGCGGCCACTTCTCATCCGGTACTGACTCAACGGCCAGCCAGGAGGCGTCCGCCACGAGCGCCCCTGCATCCGCCGGATCCGCCCCCTCGCTGGCCACCGAAGTCACCCTGAAGCACTACCAGGCACAGGATCTTGCCATCACGCGCACCTGGCAGGGCGAAGTGGTGCCGGTTCAGACCTTCAACCTGCGCCTTCAGACCTCGGGTACGGTGAAGATGCGGCATCATGAGAAGGGCGATACCGTCCGCGCCGGGGACCCCATCCTCACACTCGACCCGGCCGATCGCCTGGCCCGCAAGGCGCAAGCCGAAGCAGAACTGGCCCTGCGCCGGCAAACCCTGGAAGCCAACCGCGCCCTGTTCAAGCGGGGCCTGCTCTCGGATACCCAGCTCAAGACTGATGAAGCCCTGCTCGCCGCCGCCGAGGCCGCACTGGAGCAGATCAATCGCGAACTGGACTACACCGTCCTGCGCGCGCCCCGCGATGGCGTGCTGACAGCGCTGACTGCCGAGCCGGGCGAAGCCCATGTCAGCGGTGAGTCTGTGGGCACGCTCATTGTGACTTCGCCGATCCGCGTCACTTTCGGAATTCCCCAACAGGAGATCCGTCAGATCCGCACCGGTCAGGCGGTGGAGGTGAAGCTGGCCGACGACACCCATCTGGCCGGTGCCATCACCTGGATTGCACCCCAGGCCCATGACGCCATGCGCACTTTTGAAGCTGAAGCCGATATTCCCGTCACCGAACCGGTCAAGCTCGGACAAAGCGCCACGGTCACCGTTAAGCTGGGCACCGTAAAGGCCCACAAGCTTTCCGGCGCCCTGCTCAATCTGGCCGCCGATGGCGGGCTGTATGTGAAGGCGGCAGACAGCCAGAACCGTGTGATCCGCTACCCGGTCGAGCTCGTGCAGGCCGACCCGGATGGCTTCTGGGTCAGTGGCCTGCCGGAAGACGTGGACCTGATTGTTATCGGCCAGGGCTTTGTCAGTGCCGGTGACACAGTCAAACCCCGGCGTCAGGCGGAGCCCGCCACATGAACACGCTGATAGACTGGGCCGTCACCCACCGACGCACCACCTTACTGGTACTCGCTTTCCTGGTACTGGGCGGCCTCAACGCCTGGCTGACGCTGCCACGCGAATCCGCACCGGATATTCCCATTCCCATCATGTATGTCTCCATGTCTCACGAAGGGATTTCCCCGGAGGATGCCGAACGCCTCCTGCTGCGGCCCATGGAGCAGGAACTGCAAAGCATCGAGGGGGTAAAGGAAATGCGCTCCACGGCCGGGGAGGGTCACGCCTCCGTGACGCTGGAATTCGAAGCCGGATTCGATTCGGATCAGGCGCTGCAGGATGTGCGGGACAAGGTAGACCTGGCCAAGACCAAACTGCCGGCAGAAACCGATGAACCGGAAGTGCATGAGATCAATGTCGCCCTCTTTCCTGTGCTGTCCATCGGGCTTTCCGGCCCGCTGCCGGAACGCCAGTTGGTGCAGATCGGCCGCCAGCTTCAGGATGCCATCGAAGCGCTGCCCGGCGTGCTGGAAGCGGACATCAGCGGCGATCGTGAAGACGTGCTGGAAGTGATCGTCGACCCGCAGGTCATGGAAACCTATCACCTGAATTTCGAACAGATCCTCAATACCGTCACCGCCAACAACCAGCTGGTGGCCGCAGGCGCCATCGACAACGGGGCCGGCCGGCTGGTGATGAAGGTGCCCGGTGTCATCGATGATGTCCGTGACATCCTCGACATGCCCGTCAAGGCGGTCAATGGCCGGGTGCTGCGCGTGGCGGACGTTGCGCAGGTCAGGCAAACCTTCAAGGACCCGCAGAGCTTCGCCCGGATCAACGGCCAGCCCGCCATTACCCTGGAAGTCAAAAAGCGCGTCGGAGCCAACATCGTCGAGACCATTGACCAGGTCAAACAGGTCATTGCCGGGGCCCGCCCCTACCTGCCCGGCGCACTGAACATCAGCTACACGCTGGATCAGAGCCACCAGATCCAGACCATGGTCAGCGACCTCAACAACAACGTGCTCACGGCGATCGTACTGGTGCTGGTGGTGGTCATTGCCGCGCTGGGTGTCAGTGCCGGGTTGCTCGTGGGCGTGGCCATTCCCGCCTCCTTTCTCATGGGGCTGATGGTGCTGTCCATGGTCGGCTACACCCTCAACATGGTCGTACTGTTCTCCCTGATCCTGGTGGTCGGGATGCTGGTGGATGGCGCCATCGTGGTGACCGAACTGGCCACCCGTTACCGCGAAGCCGGACAACCCGCCCGCAATGCGTTCCTGGCCGCCGCCCAGCGGATGGCCTGGCCCGTCTTTTCATCCATGCTCACCACCATCGTCGTGTTCCTGCCCCTGATGGCCTGGCCGGGCGTTGTGGGCGAGTTCATGAAATTCCTGCCGGCCACGGTGATGATCTGCCTCAGTGCCTCGTTGCTCGTCGCCCTGCTGTTCCTGCCGACACTGGGCAGCCTGCTGCGCGGCAAGCCCGTCGCCTCAGCCCGCACCGATGGCGCCGCAACGCCCAACCTGCTGACCCGGGGCTACCTCAACCTGCTCAATACGTTGCTGCAGTACCCCAGGACCACACTGGCCGGTACGCTGCTCTTCGTGGCCGGGACTTACGTGGCCTATGGTGCCCTGAACCACGGCGTTGAATTCTTTCCGGATGTGGAACCGGAATCCGCCCAGATCCTCATCCACGCCCGCGGCGATCTCTCCATCCACGAGAAGGACGCACTGGTGAAGGCCGTGGAACAGCGGGTCGTCGGGCACCCTGAGCTGAAGGTGGTTGCCGCGCGCAGTTTCAATCAGGCGCAGGGTGAACTGGCCGCAGATGTCATCGGCGTTCTGCAGTTCGAGTTCATCGACTGGAATCAGCGACGTCCGGCCCAACGCATCATGGATGAGCTCAAGGCCCGGACCGAAGATCTCTACGGGATTCAGATCGAATTCCGCAAGGCCGAAGAAGGCCCGTCTGCCGGCAAACCCATCAAGCTGCAGGTCAGCGCACTCAGTGCCGAACACCTGGCACAGGCCACAGACGCCATCCAGGCGGCGCTCAGGCAAACGCCCGGCCTCGTGGATCTGGAAGACGACCGGGCCCTGCCTGGCATCGAGTGGCGGCTGATGATTGATCGTGCCGAGGCCGGTCGTTATGGTGCCAACGTGGCCACCGTGGGCAGTGCCGTACAACTGGTGACCGGTGGCCTGAAGGTGTCCAGCTGGCGGCCGGAAGAAAGTGATGACGAGGTGGACATCCGCGTACGCTACCCGGCCCCCTACCGGGGTTACGACGCGCTGCGCGCACTGCGCCTGGAAACCCCGGAAGGACTCGTGCCTGTCTCCAACTTCGTGACCTTCCAGCCGGCCCCCAAGACCGGCATGCTGCATCGCGTCGATGGCCGGCGCGCCGTGACCTTCAAGGCCGATGTCGCGCCTGACGCACTGCCCAACGACGTGCTCAAGGCCGCCCTGAAACGCATTCAGGCCCTGAATCTGCCGACAGACGTGCGCCTGGCCGTGAAGGGCGAGAATGAGGACATGCAGGAAACCGGCACCTTCCTGGCCAAGGCCTTCGGCGTGGCGTTGTTTCTCATGGTGCTGGTGCTCGTCACCCAGTTCAACAGCTTCTACCAGGCCGCGCTGGTCATGAGCGCCATCGTGCTTTCCACCGCGGGTGTGCTGATCGGCCTGCTCGTGACCGGCCAACCCTTTGGGGTCGTGATGGTGGGACTGGGCATCATTGCCCTGGGCGGTATCGTCGTGAACAACAACATCGTGCTCATCGACACCTACAATCAGCTCATCAGCGAAGGCTACAGCCGCCACGAAGCGGCGCTGGAAACCGGTCGTCTGCGCCTGCGGCCGGTGCTGCTCACCGCCGGTACCACCGCACTCGGTCTGCTGCCCATGGTACTGAGCCTGAACATCGACCTCATTCACCGCTCCATCGAAGTGGGCGCACCCTCCACCCAGTGGTGGACACAGCTGTCCACGGCCATTGCCGGCGGCCTGACCTTCGCCACCTTCCTTACCCTGCTACTGACCCCCTGCATGCTGGTGCTGGGCAAGTCATCCCAAGTCATGCCCGAAGCACCGCCGTCCGCACAAACGGTTATCGGGCAAGGCTCACCGGCTGCCCTGCCCCAAAATCACCGCGATGCCGAAATGAGCCATGAAACTGGCTGATCCTGAACCGGAACGTCACGCCTCCCGGGTTGCCGGTGTCACCACGTCCGGTTGCCGGGAGGCCCATTTCATACCGGCAAGAATCACGACCAGCGTCGAGATGTACGCACCCACCTGAATCAGGTTGGGCTGTTCCTGATACCCCACCAGAATGTGCAGCAACTGGCCAACGGCAGACTTTTCAGGCAGAACGGCACTGGTATCCCACAAGGGCGGCATCCAGGGCAGGATGCCCGCCTGGATCAGATACCCCATCGAGGAAGCAGCCAGGCCTGCAGCCAGCAAAAGAATGAGCCAGCCTGTCACCTGAAACAGGTGGCTGACCGGAATTTTCAGTAGCCCCTTGTACAGCAGCGCACCGGTCACCACGCCAGCCAGAATGCCGACCAGTCCACCGGAAAACATGGCTGTAGCCGAGCTGCCGCCCGCCGCCACGCTGTACAGGAACAGCACCACCTCCGCACCCTCACGCATCACGGCCGTGCCGGACGCCACTGCCAGGAAGTATAACGGCAGACTGCCCTGTGAAATCCGGGCACTGACATTGCGCAAATGCGCCACCAACTCCCGGGCATGCTGAGACATCCAGATGTTATGCCAGGCGAGCATACCCACGGCAATGAGCAGCACGGCAGCATTGAACACCTCCTGTCCCACACCATCCAGGGCACTGGCAATATTCCCGGCAAATGCCGCGACGATACCGGCACCCGCCACCCCAGCCAGAATGCCGCCGCCAATCCAGCGGCTGCGACCTGGAACACCCGCCGTTGCAGCCAGCAAGATAGTGACTATCAAGGCCGCTTCCAGGACCTCCCTGAAAACAATGACCGCCGCGCTCAACATCGCCCTCTACCTCAACGGTTACTCAACGACCAGCTCACCCTTGGCTGTGTCCTCGTGAAACTCACCCACAAATTCATAGCGACCCGGCTTGAAAGGCCCGACCATGATCGTCGCCTTGCTGTTGCCCGCAATCACCTTCTCGGCCTTGAAGTCCTCGCCCTCGAATTCTTCGGCCGTCGCATCTTCGTTCGAAACGATCAGCTTGACCCGGGTGTTGGCCGGGATCTTCACTTCTGCCGGAGAAAACTGATGGTTCTTGATGGTGATTTCAACGGAGGCCTGATCCGCCAGGGCCAGACCGGATACACCCACCACCATCATAACTGTCGCAACCCATTTTTTCATGGTACACCCTCAATACAGTTGAACTACAATTAAATGCTAATCGTTATCATATTCAATTTTATTCGCTCGTCAATACCCCCTTTAGTATTCAGGGAATAAAGCCTCAAGGCACAGCACAGGCCATCTACCTCAGCCCCAATACACCGCACCAGCTGCTCGAGGGGTATATCTGCTCCGTTTATTTTGATCCACTCGCTGTACCGAACATTGACGGATGGACCCCTCCGGACGAGGCGGGCGGCATCCCTATCGGCAATGACAGGGTGATTGACTGCACAGTGGCGTGACCCACCCGCCCTTTCAGCTCTTTCATACAAGCCTGCAGCCTGCGAGCCTGTTAAGCTGCTCTCACAGTGTATCGCCTGAACACACGGGAGATCGGACATGCACCTGCGCGAAGGCTTTGTAGACAGCGAAGGCCATCAACTGGCCTGGCTGGCCGCCAACGAACACCTGACCCAAACGGATCAGCCCGCCATCGTCTTCATTCACGGCGTGCTGGCTTCCGTTTATTTCTGGCCTGCCGTGCTGCCGCCGGATATCCGCGATGGCATGCCCTGGTATGCCCTGAGCCTGCCCGCCCATGCCCCGTCCCGCGTGCCGGGGGACTTTCATGCCGATCAGGTGACGGCCGAAGGTTTCAATCACATCATGGAAAGCGGCCTGAACGCCTTGCTGGGCACGCGTAAGGCCATCATTGTGGGCCATTCCACTGGGGGATTCAGTGGCCTGAACCTGGCACTTCATCACGCGCCCAACGTCACCGGCGTCATCAGCATCGGAGGTTTCCACAGTGGACAGTGGCAGGGGCTGGAGGGCTTGCTGATCAAACTGGCGGGGCTCGGGCGCTGGGCCAAACCGATTTTCGAGCTGAATATTCGGGCCGCCCGGAGAAGCCGGTTGATTCAGAAACTGTTTGCCACCTCGCTTGCCCACCGTCGAAGGGTGTTCTGGCGCAGCCCGGCCACCCACCGCATGCTTGATGCCATTGCCACCCATGCAGACCAGATTCAGTCTGCCGCGCTGTTCGAACTGTTCCGCGGTATTCACCGGATTGATATCGCCGATGACCTGCACCGGATTGAAGTGCGCTGTCACATCTTCGCAGGCACCCACGATCCCACCATTCAGGCGGCCCAGTCACTGGTGCTGGCCGCCGAGATCCCGGGTGCCCGTGCGGTCGCGCTGCGCAAGGTGGGCCATATGCCCTTCATGGAAGCGCCCGACATCCTCTGGCCACACCTCATAGCGGCACTTGCCGAGCATGGAGCTGGCCAAAGAAAGGGACAACAGCCTGAAACCGGTTGAAAGCTTGCTCGGCCAGGGTGGCATGTCTCAGGCGGCCGGAAACGGCAACCGGCCGTCGATCAGAAAATCGCCCAGCCTGAAGGTATGGACCTCGCGACCCACGCTGAACTCCACCTGTTCCGCACGGGTCTGACACAGGCAGGGTTGTGGGTTCATTGGCCGGTCAGTGGCGAGGGCGGCAGGACTGAACAGCGCCACGTTGACGCCACCCGAGCGGTCCCGTGCCGAAGGATACTCAAAGGCTTCGACGTCATCGGCACGCATGGCTGCCCCCAGGCGCTGCGAGGATTGGTAGCTGACCGGGTCGCGGATGAGCGCCTGAAAGGTGGTGAATGGCTCACGTTGCAGCCGCACACCACGCTGCGTCCGATAGCGAAAGGCGAACAGCGTATGCTGGGTCTGCAGAACCGGGCTGGCCGGGCCGGCGGTGTTGTCATGCCAGAAATAGAAACGGTAGTACGCACCCTCGCACAAGGTGACCGGGACAGACGTCCCGCCATAAAACAGACTCGGCTCCCAGCGAGTACCAAACCGGCTGCCATGCCGCAGGGGCGGGTAACGAAACGGCGTCGCCAACAGATAATGCAGGCGCTCGGTACCGGGGCGCACCGGTGGCTTGGACTGCTCCAGCATCTCTTCCAGCAGGACCTGATCCGCCAGGCTGGACACAATCTGCGTGGTTGCCACCACCTCTTGGCTTTCCACCAAACGGTACCCGGTGCCCCCCAGGGGGCAGATGGCCTCACGCCCCCCTGCCTCGGCCCAGATATCCGTCACACCTTGCCCCGGATGGCATCAATGTATTCCGCCACATGCACCAGACCGGTCACATCCCGAATCAGCTCCGCCGGCACGCCCTGAAGGGTCTGGATGGGCGAGTGCATCCAGTGCTTCATCTCGTTGTCATCACCCCCCACCAGCGCATAGAGGCCGCGGTATATGCGAATGAGCAACAGGGCGAGCTGGCCGCTCGTCGAATCCGGGTCCACG
>RFIV01000241.1 GCA_003695085.1 Gammaproteobacteria bacterium | reverse complement strand
GGTAATCGGACAGGCCGGGCTGATAGGCGCCACCCGCGGTGGCGTTACCATGGACAACGGTAATTTGCGGAATCCCGGCGGCGGACAGCCGCGCCTGATTGGCGAACGCCCGGGCGCCGAGCACAAAGATGTCCGTGGCATAGTTCAGGTTGGCGCCCCCGGATTCTGACAGGGAAATGATGGGCAGTTTGTTTTCCATGGCGATGGTCTGGATGCGCAGGGTTTTGTCCAGACCCGCGGGCGTGATGGTGCCGCCCTTGATAGCCGCATTGTTCACGGCAACCAGACAGCGGACGCCGGCCACGTAGCCTATACCCGCAATGATGCCTCCGCCGGCCATGGAGCCGTCCTTGTCATCGTGCATGTGGTAGCCAGCCAGTGAGCACAACTCCAGAAACGGGGTGTTGCGATCCAGAAGCAGGGCCAGCCGCTCGCGTGGCAGCAGCTTGCCCCGCTTGTGAAACTTGTCGCGAGCAGATTCAGCCTTTTCCACGACCTTGCGTTCCGCCGCCCGAAAAGCCTCGATGGCGGCAAGCATGGCGTCCCGGTTGGCCTCGAACTCGGCGGTGCCCGGTTGTATCCGAGGCTCAAGAACCGGCATGGGAGGCCTCCTCGTCTTCGATCTCGCGGATAATCTGCGGCTTTTCGTAGCGGTGAAAACCTTGCCACGTTTTGACATTGCGTGCCTTGGGCAACGGCCAGACACGCCCACCCAGGGGTGCCGCACCATCGATCCTCAGGGTGCTGCCTGTAATGAAGGCGGCTGCGTCGCTGAGCAGGAAACAGATGGCCGCGGATACTTCGGCTTCGGTGCCCAGGCGCTTGAGTGGCACGCCGTTTTTCAGGCTGGCAATGTAGCTTTTCATGGCCCGGTCATAGTTATCCATCCCGCTGGAAGCAATCCAGCCGGGCGCCACGGCATTGACGCGCACGCCGGAGGCCGCCCATTCGACTGAGGCAGTTTTGGTCAGGTTGTCCATGCCTGCACGTGCCGCGCCCGAATGCCCCATGCCCGGCATGCCGCCCCACATGTCCGCGATGATGTTGACGATGGCACCGCCCTGCCGGCTCATGCTCTGGCCGTACACTTCGCGCGCCATGAGAAAGCCGCCGGTCAGGTTGGTACGCACAACGGCCTCGAAGCCCTTCTGGTTGATGCTGGCCAGGGGGGCCGGGAACTGCCCGCCGGCGTTGTTGACCAGCCCGTGAATCTGACCCCGCTCTCGCACAATGGCTTTTACTGCATCGCGTACCGCGCCTTCTTCGCGAATATCCAGTGCATAAAAGGACGCACTGCCCCCGTCTTCGCAGATCTCGGCCTGCACCCGCTCCAGTTTTTCGGGTTTGCGGCCAATGAGTACCACGTGGGCACCCAGTGCGGCCAGTTCATGGGCCGTGCAGCGGCCGATTCCGCTGCCTCCGCCTGTAACGATATGAGTCTGGCCTTCAAACAGGCCAGGCCGGAATACAGTATCAAATGGCATGTCAGGAAACTCCTTCAAGATCACGTGCCAGCGCAGCCAGTACGGGTACCGGGAATTCAAGCAGTTGCTGGGCAAAAGCCTTGCCCTGCGGATCAATGCGCAGGCTGGCTACACCACCGCCACCGAGACTGTGGCGCAGCAGCAGGTTCATCGCCGGCAATCCGGGCATATACCAGCGCTCCACTTCCCCGCGCTCAGGGTCCAGCACATGCGCCATCCATTGGGCTACGGCGGACTCGGTGAGCGCGTGCCAGATCCAGGGCATGAACTCGGGACGACGAGCGATGACGCCGATGTTGCTGTGATCCCCCTTGTCGCCCGATCGGGCCCAGGCGAGATGCACCAGCGGTACGGTGGTGTCGGCTGTACCCGGAGCCTCCGGAAGGGGAAACGCCTCCCCGGACGTATCGGTTGTCACGGATTCACCGGGCGATTCCACGGGAATGATGGTATCGCCCAGTCGAACCTGTACCGGGATGTCCGCCTTGGGCAACAAGCAGCTGAACAGGCGAATTTTGGGCCAGACATCCGGGCGACCGCCGACGATGCCGGTAATACCGGGCGCCATGCCGGTGGCAGCCTGAGCAATTTCACGGGAGAACAGCACCAGCGCTTTCTTGTTCGGGTGTGCGACGCTGATCTTGACCACGACTTCGCGGGTATCTTGTCGCTGGCCCCGGTGGCCATAGGTGCACTCGGTGCCCAGAAGTTCGATGTTTGTCTCGGTATAGTCTCCCAGAGACTGCGCTTCGAACAGCCGTGATGTGCGGGTGAGAATGGCTTCGGCCACACGCCGGGCCTTGGCCGGTGCATCCATGCCGGCGAGCAGAAAGGTGGCGGTGCACTTGAACCCATCCGGCCAGGTGGCGGAGACCTTGTAAGTATCCGTGGGGGGCCGGCCCCGCGCACCGGTCACGCGTACGCGGTCGGAGCCGGTTTCTTCCAGTTGGACGGAGCGGAAATCGGCGGTCACGTCCGGCAGCAGGTAGGTTCCGGGGTCTCCGATTTCATAGACCAGTTGTTCGGCCACGGTCCCCCGGCTGACGCGCCCGCCTGTGCCCTCGGGCTTGGTAACGGTAAAGGAACCGTCCGCTTCGCATTCGATGATCGGGAAGCCCATGTTTTCATAGCCGGGAATGTCCTGCCAGTCGGTAAAGTTGCCGCCGGTACACTGGGCGCCACATTCGATGATGTGTCCGGCTAGGCTGCCCTGAGCCAGCCGGTCGTAGTCCTGCCAGTCCCAGCCGAAGTGCTGAACCAGGGGGCCGAGTACCAGGGCGCTGTCTGCGATACGGCCCGTAATGACGATATCGGCACCGGCTTCGAGCGCGGCAGCAATGCCCGGTGCGCCCAGATAGGCGTTCATGCTCACGCACATGGGGGGCAGGGGGGCGCCGGTGTCCAGCTCGGTGACCCCCTGTTTGCGCCACTCACTCATGCGCGGCAGGACATCATCGCCCTCGACCAGGGCGATTTTCAGTTGTACGCCGGCCGCCTCCGCCGCGCCTTGAAGCGCCTTGCAGCAGGCTTCGGGATTGACGCCCCCGGCATTGCTGATGACCTTGATACCTTGCCGGGCAATTTCGGGCAGCAGGGGGGTCATGACGTCTCGCACAAAGTCCGTGGCATAGCCCAGCTCCGGATTCTTCAGCTTTTGGCCGGCCATGATGGACAGTGTGATTTCTGCCAGATAGTCAAAGACCAGTACATCCAGATTGCCCTGATCAACGAGCTGGCGTGCAGCGGCGTTGGTATCGCCCCAGAAGGCGGCGGCGCAGCCGATTCGGAGCGGGGAGGATGCGGTGCTCATGGTGTGCGCTTCCTTGTTGTGTTTGTTGTGATGAAACGATACCAAGCAAGCGCTTGGTTTGTAAAGGGGCGAAAATCCATTACACTTCCAGGTACCGGCTTGAGTCGTCGCCACTGGCGGGTACAATGGCCTCCACCTGAAGGAAGCGAACCATTTCATGCAAGCTACGACGCAGTCTCTGATTGAATCGGGGCAGGTCACGGACCCGGAAAGCCCGCGCGGACGCCTGCTGGCTCAAGCGGCCCACCTGTTCAAGACAAAGGGCTATGAACGCACGACTGTCAGGGATCTGGCAGCAGCGGTGGGGATTCAGTCAGGCTCCATCTTCCATCACTTCCGCACGAAGGAAGACATTCTCTTTGCCATCATGGCCGAGACCATCCATACCATCACGGCCCGGATGAAAGCCGCGGTTGAAGCCGCGCACTCGCCCAGAGACAAGGTCCGCGCATTGATCCGCTGTGAACTGGAATCCATTCACGGAGAAACCAGCGAGGCCATGACGGTGCTGGTGTACGAGTGGCGCAGTCTGTCCGAAGCGCGTCAGGCTGAAATTCTGAAGATGCGGGATGAGTATGAGCAGCTTTGGCTGGGTACGCTGGAATCTGCCAGGCAGTCAGGACAGCTTGATGTGAATGTCCCGGTGTTGCGCCGCTTTCTCACCGGTGCGCTGAGCTGGACCGTATTCTGGTACAAACCGGGCGGAGACATGAGTCTGGACGATCTGGCGGACCAGGCTCTGAAGCTGGCGATCAAGTAAACAGTGTCGCGCTGCTGCAAGGAGGTCAGCCTTTGCAGGCCGCCAGAACCCGCTTTTTCAGCGCGTCAAACGGTACGGGCTTGAAGAAACACTCGACACCTGCAGGCAGCCCGCCGTTGTTGTCGATATCTTTCAGGCTGAGCGCCGTGACCACAATCACCTGGCTGCGCTTCACCAAGCCGTTTTTTTCCAGTGATCGCAACATTTTGAAACCGTCCATGCCCGGCATGCTCAGGTCGGTGATGATGGCATCCGGTTTGTGTTCTCCGATTTTCAGCAGACCTTCAAAACCGTTGACAGCCGTCAGAATGCGCCCCTGAGGGAGCCATTCTTCCAGGTGTGTTTTGTGCAGTGCCAGCAGATCCTGATCATCTTCGACGACCAGGACCGTGGGCTGATTATCACGTTCAGGGGACTGGGTGCGGCTGCCGGGCAGTGCTTCGCCCGTCGCCTCAGCGCGCTCTGCGAGCATCTTCTCGACTGAGGACAGGGCAATCCGGCGGTGGCCCCCGGGGGTCTTCCATGCCTGAAGCGCGCCCGCCTCGACCCATAGCTGAACGGTACGAAGGGCGACGCCAAGCATTTCGGCGGCTTGTCGGGTAGTGATCAGTTTCTCGGTCATGTCCGTTTTCCAGAGCTGGGTGCTTAAAGTCTAGGTCTTTGGGAGAGATTTGCAACAAAGTTCATTTCCGGGGCGTTACCAAATATTATATTTATCATATTGAGCATATTGATCATAATGTGGCCAGATCAGTCGAATGAGAGAGATGACATGAGGGGCATGCTGGAAACATTGATGCACCAGATCCAGGCCGAAATACTGGAGCCGGTGTCGCAGGTGGCGGTTGCGGGAGAAGATCTGCCCGTGCACGGCGGAACGTTGACCGAAGCCGATTCGGGTTACCTTTGGCAGCGCGTGACCGAAATACAGCATTACCTGAATCTGCTTCACAAGTATCCCTTGCCCGGAGAGGATGTTCTGGACTTGCACAGGCTCTGCCAGCAACTGCTTGCAGAATGGTCCGGATCG
>RFIV01000240.1 GCA_003695085.1 Gammaproteobacteria bacterium | reverse complement strand
GGTCTCGAACTTTGCCCTGCAATGGTTGCCCGATCCGGCAGTCTTCTTCCGGGAGTCCGCCCGGGTGCTGCGCCCCGGGGGGCGTGTGCTGGTCACGACGCTGTTGCCCGGCACGCTGGGCGAAATGGAGCGTGCCTGGAAGCAGGCCGATCCGGAAGGCGTGCATGTCAATCGCTTTGCTCCGGAAAAACAGATAACAGGGGGGCTGGAGCAAGCAGGGTTGAAAATGACCTGGCGGCAGACCCTGGCTGAGGTCTGCCATTACCCGGATGCACGAACGGGTGCGCGAGCCGTGAAGGATGTCGGTGCGCACAACATGAACCCCGGGCGCCCTGCGCGACTGACCGGCAAGGCACGGTGGCAAGCATTCGAGCACGCATGGGAACAGGTTCGCACAGCCCGAGGCCTGCCACTGACCTATCACGTGTTGTTCCTGGAGGCCATCAAGCGATGACGCAGGCTTATTTTGTGACCGCAACCGATACGGATGCCGGCAAGACAGTTGTCAGCACGGCACTGCTGTCTCGCTGGCGCAGGCAGGGCTATTCAACCCTGGGGCTCAAGCCGGTCGCTGCCGGTGCCGAAATGACAAGACACGGCCTGCGCAATGATGATGCGCTGGCACTGATGAGCGCCTCCTCCGTGAATGTGCCCTACGAGCATATCAACCCGGTCTGCCTGGCGCCCCCCATCGCGCCGCATATTGCCTTGCAGAAATCGGGCATGCAGACGACGATAGAGGAACTGTCCGCACAGGTACGCAAAACTATGGCTGACTTTCCGGCTCAGCGAGTAGTGGTCGAGGGGGCCGGCGGATGGCGTGTGCCTCTCAACGACAGTGAAGATCTGTCTGAACTGGCAAGCACCCTGGCCCTGAGCGTCATACTGGTGGTGCCGCTGAAACTTGGATGCCTGAGCATGGCGCGCCTGACGGCGGAAGCTGTTCTGGCGGATGGCTGTACGCTTGCCGGTTGGATCGGCAATCGCGTGACCCCCGAAACCATGTCGGAAGAAGCGGCCAATCTGACGACCCTTCACCGGATCCTGCCCGCGCCCTGTCTGGGCGTGCTGCCATTTGATCCAGTGCCCGCCGGACGCCCGGAGCGGTTGGGTACCGAGCTGTCATGTCAGGGCGGTTCCGGGTGTGATCCTGCGCACAGGGCGGTCAGCTCTGATTGAAAAATGAACAGTGATTGCGGTAAACTCAAGTTGAGCAAGTCTGTGCGAGGTGTCTTGTGATCAACAGTGTATTGGCGCAGGGAATTCAGGGCGTGAACCGTGGATTGTCCGGCATGCAGGAGGCCGCCCATCGGGTCGCGACAGCCATGGTGCCGGCGTCTGCTTCGACCACGCCGCTAAGCGCGACAGTCGAGACTCCGAAAGATGCGCTGAACGAACTGACGACCGGGCTGGTGGAACTCAAGCTCTATCGGGTGCAGGCAGAAGCCTCGACGAAGGTGATTCGGACAGCCGACGAAACACTGGGCACGCTCCTGGATGTCAAAGCCTGAGGTGAAACGTGCAAATCAGCGGTCAGGTACCCGTGATACCGGTTGTTACACCGGATGTCAGTGCCGCCAAGGCACCGGGTTCTGCTGTCTCGCCGGAATCGCTCAATTCCACCCTCGCGCCCGCACAACCTCTTGAAGCCGCAGCGCCATCAGGCACCGCTACCGAGTCCCCCCTGGTATACACCCGCAGCAGTGTTGTTCCACGAGCCAGCGTTGCGCCAGCAGACGATTCTGGCGACCCGAGGGCTGCCACCCGTGAGTCGGCAGGTGAGGAGCCCGCATCCTCCCCGGCGACGGGTCGCCCGGAACCCACGCCCGCGCCGGGCCGCAGGACACCCTCCGATTCTTCGCAGGCGGATGCCCCGGGCGTCCGGGAGACAGAGCGTCAATCACCGGCGAGGGACGATCCGGCTGGCCTGGATGAACTGGAACTGGCACAAATCCGTGTACTGAGCCAAAGAGATCGTGAAGTGCGTCAGCACGAGCAGGCGCATGCTGCAGTGGGTGGAGGCCTGGCCGGCGCCCCCTCCTTCGATTACGAGCGTGGCCCGGATGGCCGGCAATACGCGGTTTCGGGAGAGGTTCCGATTGATGCCTCCGGGGTTCCCGGCGACCCCGAAGCCACGCTGCGCAAAATGGAACAGGTGCGCCGGGCAGCGCTGGCACCGGCCGACCCTTCCACTCAGGATCGAATGGTGGCAGCCCGTGCCACACAGTTGATCCTTCAGGCCAGAGCCGAGCTGCAGGCCCAACTGCGCGAAGCCCGGATGGCCCAGGCACAGACGAATACCGGGCCCGCCGACGACCGGCAGGTTCGCCAGAACCAGTCCGCGCTGAATACCTACAACCAGCTTTCCCGCATCGGAGAGGCCGAGCCGACGGGCCGGGTCCCCGACCTCACGGAACTGATTGCCTGAAATCAGACGCTTGCCTGCATGTCCCGTAATTTTTTTACGCACCCGATACGGATAGGCTTGACAAAGTTTTCGGGCAAACGTATGTTTCAAACACTTGTTTGATAAAAAATACATCAGGCTGGGCTAATACTTCCCAACCCACCGGTTTCGGGAACGGCCGCCACAGATTGAGAGGTGAGAGAGATGCCGGAATATAAAGCGCCCCTTCGTGACGTGAAATTCGTGCTCAACGAGCTTCTGGGTGCCGAAGAGCATTACAGCAAGTTGCCCTGCGCCGAGATGGCCACGCCGGACATGGTCGATGCCATCATTCAGGAAGGCGCCAAGTTCTGTGAGCAGGTGCTGTCTCCGTTGAACCCGGTTGGTGACAAGGAAGGCTGCCAGTTGCTGGAAGACGGCACTGTCAAGACGCCGACGGGCTTCAAGGAAGCCTATCAGCAATATGTGGAAGGTGGCTGGCCCTCCATGGCGGCACCGGAAGAGTTTGGCGGTCAGGGTCTGCCGGATTCACTGGCGCTGGTCATGAGCGAAATGGTGGGAACTGCCAACTGGTCATGGGGCATGTACCCGGGCCTGAGCCATGGTGCCGTTGCGACACTGCAATCCCACGGTACCGATGAGCAGAAGGCAACCTTCCTGCCCAAGCTGGTCAGTGGTGAGTGGACAGGCACCATGTGTCTGACCGAACCGCAGGCGGGTTCAGACCTGGGCCTCGTGCGTACCAAGGCCGAGCCGAATGCCGATGGCTCCTACAAGATCACCGGAACCAAGATCTTCATTTCCTCCGGTGAGCATGATATGGCCGAAAACATCATTCACCTGGTGCTGGCACGTCTGCCGGAAGCGCCCGCGGGCACCAAGGGCATTTCCCTGTTTATCGTTCCCAAGTTCAAGGTCAATGCTGATGGCTCGCTGGGCGAGCGCAATGGCGTATCCTGCGGCGCAATCGAGCACAAGATGGGGATTCATGGCAACTCCACCTGCGTCATGAACTTTGACGACGCAGAGGGTTACCTGATCGGGCCGGAGAACAAGGGGCTGGCCTGCATGTTTACCTTCATGAACTTTGCCCGCCTGGGCACGGCGATTCAGGGTGTGGGCGCGGCAGAGCTGGCCTTCCAGGGCGCCATTACCTATGCGCGTGAGCGTCTGGCCATGCGCTCCCTGAGCGGCCCGAAGAACCCGGACGGTCCGGCCGATCCGATCATCGTGCATCCGGACGTGCGCCGCATGCTGTTGACCGCCAAGGCGTTCGCCGAAGGTGGCCGTGCCATGATCTACTACACCGGTCTGCTGGGTGACGTTGTGCATCAGTCCGAAGACCGCGAGGCGGCGAAGGAAGCAGAAGAAATGATGGGCTTCATGACGCCTATCCTGAAAGCTTTCCTGACCGAAGTGGGTTACGAAGCAGCCAACCTGGGACAGCAGGTATACGGTGGCCATGGCTTCATCGCAGAGTGGGGCATGGAGCAGATCGTTCGCGATACCCGGATTGCTCTCATGTACGAAGGCACTACCGGCATCCAGGCCCTTGACCTGCTGGGCCGCAAGGTGCTCATGACCCAGGGCGAGTCGCTGAAGCGCTTCACCAAGCTGGTTCACCTGTTCTGCAAGGAGCAGGCAGACAACGAAGCCATGAAGGAATTTGTCGAGCCGCTGGCACGCCTGAACAAGGAGTGGGGCGAGCTGACCATGAAGATCGGCATGGCAGCCATGAAGAATCGTGACGAAGTGGGTGCAGCAGCGGTGGACTACCTGATGTACTCCGGTTACGTAGCCATGGCGTACTTCTGGGCACGCATGGCGCTGGTGGCCCAGCAGAAGCTGGCCGAAGGCACCACCGAAACTGGTTTCTACACCGCCAAGGTGCAGACGGCTCGCTTCTATTACAAGCGACTGCTGCCGCGTACGCGCGGCTACGCCGAATCCATGCTGGCAGGTGCCGATTGCCTGATGGAGATGGACGAAGAAAACTTCTTCATCGCCTGATCCGCTTGGCACCGGGGCCCGCTTATGCGGGCCTTTTGCCGACAGGCAGTCAGAAAACAAGATCATCACTCACATATTGGTACTGAGGACATTCCGACATGGCTGAATACAAAGCCCCGCTGCGCGACATGCGCTTCGTTCTGAATGAAGTTTTTGATGCACCGTCCCTGTGGGCCCGACTGCCCGCGCTGAGTGAGCGAGTGGATCCGGAGACAGCCGAAGCAATTCTGGAAGAAGCCGGCAAGGTCGCTGCCAAGGTGCTGGACCCTCTGAACCGCACGGGTGATGAGGAAGGCTGTCACTGGGAGGACGGGGTGGTCACCACACCCAAGGGCTTCCGCGAAGCGTATCAGACCTTCATGGAAGGGGGCTGGTGCGGTATCGGCGGCAACCCCGAATATGGCGGCATGGGCATGCCCAAGATGATTGGTGCTCAGATTGAGGAGATGATTCAGTCTGCCAACATTTCCTTTGGCCTGTATCCGATGCTGACTGCCGGTGCGGCGCTGGCACTGGACAGCCACGGCAGTGAAGAGCTCAAGCAGAAGTATCTGCCGAACATGTACACCGGCGTTTGGGCCGGCTCCATGTGTCTGACCGAGCCGCACTCCGGTACGGATCTCGGTATCATTCGTACCAAGGCGGTTCCGAACGCTGATGGTTCCTACGACATCACGGGCACCAAGATCTTCATTACCGGTGGTGAGCACGACCTGACCGAGAACATCATTCATCTCGTGCTGGCCAAGCTGCCTGATGCACCGGCGGGCTCCAAGGGTATCTCCCTGTTCCTCGTGCCGAAAGTGCTGGTCAACGACGACGGCTCTCTGGGAGAGACCAACAACGTGACCTGCGGCTCCATCGAGCACAAGATGGGCATCAAGGCCTCGGCGACCTGTGTCATGAACTTTGACGGTGCCAAGGGCTGGATGGTCGGTGAGCCCAACCGTGGTCTGGCCGCCATGTTCACCATGATGAACTACGAGCGCCTGGGCGTGGGTGTTCAGGGTCTGGCTGCAGCCGAGCGCTCTTTCCAGAACGCTATCGAGTACGCACGCGAGCGCTTGCAAAGCCGTGCGCCGACAGGGCCGGCATGCCCGGACAAGGTCGCTGACCCCATCCTGGTTCACCCGGATGTGCGCCGGATGCTGTTGACCATGAAGGCCAACAACGAAGCAGCACGCGCCTTCTCGTCTTATGTGGCGATGCACCTGGATATCTCCAAGTACAGTGACGATGACGAAGAGCGCAAACGCTCCGAAGCGCTGGTCGCGCTGCTGACGCCGGTGTGCAAGGCCTACCTGACCGACCGCGGTCTGGAAGCCTGTGTATTCGGGCAGCAGGTCTTCGGCGGCCATGGCTACATTCGTGAATGGGGTCAGGAGCAGCTGGTGCGTGATGTGCGCATTGCGCAGATCTACGAAGGGACCAACGGCATTCAGGCGCTCGACCTGATGGGGCGGAAGGTTGCTGCGAACGGTGGCAAGTTCTACCAGCTCTACGAGCAGGAAATCCAGAGCTTCATTCAGGCGCAGGAAGGCAATGCGGCGCTGCAGCCGTACCTGGCCGAACTCAAGTCTGCTGTGGCGGACCTGACTCGGGCGACCCGGACCGTGCTGGAACGGGCGGCTCAGAACCCGAACGAAATCGGTGCCGCTTCCTGTGACTATCTGGATCTGTTCGGTGTGGTGTCCTACGCCTACATGTGGGCACGCATGGTTGCGGTCGCAGCGGAGAAAGAGGCGGGAGACTCCTCCGGTTTTTACACCGCCAAGCTCAAGACAGCGCGCTTCTTCTACGACCGCCTGCTGCCGCGTCGTGCATCCCTGCTGGCGGCCATCGAAAGTGGCAGCGACTCCACCATGGCGATGGAAGACGAGCAGTTCTCCCTGCAATACTGATCGGTTCTTCCCCGCAAACAAAACCCGCGCGCTTGCCGTGCGGGTTTTTTTGTTATACTCCCGTTTTCATTGACTGGCTGTGAACCAACAGGAGACAGAGTGAGTTCCTCGCAATCCCAAAAGCGCGTGCTGTCCGGCATGCGCCCCACCGGTAAACTGCATCTGGGTCATTACCACGGTGTGCTGAAGAACTGGGTTCAGCTCCAGCACGAGTATGAGTGTTTCTTCTTCGTGGCCGACTGGCATGCACTGACCACGCACTACGAAGACCCGCGTGGCATTGAGACCGCCGTCTGGGATATGGTGATTGACTGGCTGGCTGCCGGAGTGGATCCGGGCGCAGCGACATTGTTCGTTCAGTCCAAGGTGCCCGAGCACGCCGAGCTGCACCTGCTCCTGTCCATGATCACGCCGTTGGGGTGGCTTGAGCGCGTGCCGACCTACAAGGATCAGCAGGAGAAGCTCAAGGAAAAGGATCTCGCTACCTATGGATTCCTCGGCTACCCGCTGCTGCAAAGCGCGGACATTCTCATCTACCGTGCCGGTCGCGTGCCCGTGGGCGCAGATCAGGTGTCTCACATTGAACTGACCCGCGAGCTGGCACGCCGTTTCAATTACATCTTTGGGCGTGAGCCGGACTTTGAAGAGCTGGCTCAGGCTGCCATGAAAAAGATGGGCAAGAAAGCCGCCAAGCTCTATGGCAATCTGCGCAAGCGTTACGTCGAACAGGGCGATGAGGAAGCGCTGGAAACGGCGCGTGCGCTGCTCAATGATCAGCAGAACCTGTCCATCGGCGATCGCGAGCGGCTGTTCGGATATCTGGAGGGCAGTGGCCGGGTCATCCTGCCCGAGCCTCAGCCTCTGCTGACCAAGGAGTCCAAGATGCCCGGGCTGGATGGTCAGAAGATGTCCAAGTCCTATGGCAACACCATTGGTTTGCGTGAAGACCCGGACACTGTGGCCGAAAAGATCCGTACCATGCAGACCGACCCGCAGCGGGTGCGTCGAAACGATCCGGGCGATCCGGACAAGTGCCCCGTCTGGCAACTGCATGAAGTTTACTCGGACGAAGCCACCAAAGAGTGGGTGCAAACCGGCTGCCGCTCTGCGGGCATTGGCTGTATCGACTGCAAGAAGCCCGTGGCCGATGCCATTATCGAAGAGCAGCGTCCCATCTGTGAACGTGCACGCCATTTTGAACAGAACCCGGAGATTGTTCGCAGTATCATTGCCGAAGGATCCGAAAAGGCACGTGATGTAGCGAGCGATACCCTGGAAGAGGTGCGCCAGGCGATGGGGCTGGAGTATACCCGTTAAGGGGACGTGCATGGCCGATGTGCAGACAGAGCAGGTCATTGCGAGGATCGGCGAGGAGCCGGTCCGCGAAGTGCCCCAGGATCTGTACATCCCGCCCGATGCACTGGAGGTCTTTCTTGAGACCTTCGAAGGTCCTCTGGACCTGTTGCTGTACCTGATTCGAAAGCAGAACGTCGATATTCTGGCGGTCGATGTCTCCGCCGTCACCGAGCAATACATGGAATACATCCGGGTGATGGAGGCCATGCGCTTCGAGCTGGCTGCGGAGTATCTGGTCATGGCTGCGACATTGGCCGAGATCAAGAGCCGCTTTCTGCTTCCGCGCAGGCAGGAAGCGGAAGAGGAAGAGGACGATCCGCGTGCCGAGCTGATCCGGCGGTTGCTGGAGTACGAACGCTACAAGAAGGCGGCAGAAGATCTGGACGCCTTGCCCCGGCTGGAGCGGGACCTTCATACCGCCCAGGTGAGTGTGCCGAAGTTGCCACGCGAGAAGCCCCGCCCACAGGTCAGCTTTGCAGAACTGCTGGACGCCATGCGGGGGGTGCTCAAGCGAGCGGAACTGCACGGGCACCACCATGTGGAAAAGGAAAAACTCTCCACCCGTGAGCGCATGTCCGAGGTGCTTGAACGCCTCAGCCGGGACAAGTTTGTTCCCTTTGTGACCCTGTTTCGGGTGGAAGAAGGGCGTCTCGGGGTAGTCGTCACCTTTCTGGCAGTGCTGGAGCTGGTCAAGGAGTCCATGATCGAGCTGATACAGAACGAGCCGTTTTCCCCCATTCATGTGCGGGTGCGAGGAGAGAATCATGACGCAACCGACGCTTGATGTGGTGCTGGAGGCACTGATTTTTGCATCTGACGCCCCCTTGTCCCTGGACGCCATGGTGGATGCAGTCAGTGCCCGCCAGGACGTGACCCGAAAGGCCGTGCGAGAAGCCCTGGAACAGTTGCAGGCGCGGTATCAGTCGGGCGCTCTTGAACTGATCGAGGTGGCGTCGGGCTACCGTTTTCAGGTGCGTCAGGCGTACGCCGGGTGGGTGCAACAGCTGGAACAGGAAAAGCCGCAGCGTTACAGCCGGGCCTTTCTCGAAACGCTGGCCATTATCGCCTATCGCCAGCCGGTTACCCGAGGCGAGATCGAGGATGTGCGTGGCGTGGCGGTCAGCAGCAACATCATGCGTACCTTGCTTGACCACGGTTGGGTGCGTGTTGTGGGGCACAAGGATGTTCCCGGTCGACCGGCAATTTACGCCACGACCCGCCACTTTCTGGACTATTTTAATCTCAAGGGGCTTGATGAGTTGCCCCCGCTGGCCGAGCTGCGTGATCCGGAGCAACTGGCCCGTGAACTGTTCGGTGAACAGGCTGAAACCGAAGCCGAGCCAACCGAATCCTGAGGAATCTTATGACACATCAAGTGGATGGCAGTACCGAAAAACTGCAAAAAGTCCTGGCACGTCTGGGCATCTGTTCCCGTCGCGAGGCCGAGCGCTGGATTGCTGACGGCCGCATTCAGGTGAATGGGCGCCCTGCACAGCTGGGCATGCGAGTGTCACCCGCTGACAAGATTGCGGTGGATGGCCGCCCCGTCAGGCAGGAAGAAGAAGCACCGGTCTACGCGCTGGTGTACAACAAGCCGGAAGGGGAAGTGACGACCCGAAATGATCCGGAGGGGCGTCCGACCGTTTTTGATCGCCTGCCGCGACCTCCTGTGGGGCGCTGGATCTCAGTCGGGCGACTGGATATCAATACGACCGGGCTGCTGATTTTTACAACGGACGGAGAACTTGCCAACCGGTTGATGCATCCGTCCACCGGCATTGATCGCGAGTATGCAGTGCGTGTGCTTGGCGTTGCAGATGAGGACACCCTTGCGCGCATGAAGGAGGGGGTGTTGCTTGAGGACTGCATGGCCCGCTTCACTGATATTTCGGATGCCGGGGGCAGTGGTGCCAACCACTGGTATCACGTTACCCTGCGTGAGGGGCGCAATCGCGAAGTCAGGCGTATCTGGGAGTCCCAGGGGCTGGTCGTCAACCGGCTCAAGCGCGTGCGTTATGGTTTCATCTTCTTGCCCTCACGCATCAAGGTCGGGCAATGGGAGTGGATGCGTCAGCAGGATCTGAACGTGTTGTACGAAATGGCAGGACTGCCACCCAAACAGACGCGCGCCTTTGATGAGAAAACCCGTCTCAAGGATGCCCGGCACAAACGTCGGGCAGCGGGTGCGCCGACCCGCCGCAAGCGTCAGAGCTGATCGGCTGCCCGTGATTGGGCACCCTCGGCCATGACGCGGTTGCGCCCTGCGCGCTTGGCGGCATACAGCGCGTCATCGGCACGCTTGAGCAGCGTGTCACGCGTGTCGCCTGGCTGCAGATGCGCGACACCAATGCTGATGCTGGCACGGATATTCTCCCGACCTTCAAGGAACGTGTGATTGGCGACAGCCGTGCGCAGCCGCTCGGCCACCAGGCGAGCCTGGGGCAGGTTCGTCTTTCCAAGGATCACCACGAATTCTTCGCCACCGAAGCGGAAACACTGGTCCGTCTGGCGCAGGTTGTCGCGGATCAGATTGGCCATTTCCTGCAGAATTTCGTCGCCCGCGGCATGTCCATAGGTGTCGTTGATGCGCTTGAACCAGTCGACGTCAAACATGATCAGGGACAGATCGGTGCGATAGCGACGGGTCAGTGCGACTTCACGGTGCAGGTTGTAATCGAAGGCGCGCTTGTTGCCTACACCTGTCAGGGCATCCGTCATGGCTGCATTGATGGCATCCTGATAGGCCAGCACGTTTCGCAGCGGATAGACCAGCACACCCAGCAGGGTTTCAAGCAGGCTCAACTCGTCCTCGGTGAAGCGGCTCTGACGATAGAACACCATCTCGCCAAGATACTGATCCTCAAGCGTGAGGTTGTATCGGGCGTTGTGCGAAGCGCGCTGTGGGTGTGTTTCCCGAATGGTCAGATCCCGGAACAGATAGCAGTAGCTGTCATGGGGCACCACCTTGCCGGCCGCCTCAGCGAAAATGCTGATCACTTCTTCCAGCACCAGGGTCCGTTGCAGCTTTTGCATCAGTGTCAGTTGCAGACGCTCCAAGGGCTCCAGAGCCGGCTGGCTGGCCGCTGTCAGGGTGCTGCTGAACGCAACGACTTTCTGTGTGTTGTTCGGGCTTTCCGGTTGGCGCTGTGTCATTTCGCTGACTCCAATCACTGCTTCTGACCGGTATTAAGCGAAGTGTATGCCAAATCAATAAAAAGCAATTAAAACAAAATGATGAGTTCAAATATCCGGCAAGGAGTGACCGGTCTTGCGTGCTCTTGACGGATATTTGACGCATGAAAAAGGGGTGCGGATGCACCCCATGTTCGGCGGCGGTGAAAGGCGCCCGGATCAAGGCGTCAACTGATCCAGTTCCCCCTGATAGTAGGCCTCCACGCGCGGGTTCATCACGCGCTTCCACAGCGGGGGAATCAGCGCCAGAAGAACCATGGTGGGATACCCAGCAGGCAGCTGAGGCGCAGTGTCATGGTGGCGCAAAACCTGATAGCGGCGTTTTGCATAGGCATGGTGATCGCTGTGACGCTGCAGGTGGAAGAGGAACAGGTTCGACAGCAGGTGATTGCTGTTCCAGGAGTGCTCGGGCCGGGTGCGTTCATAGCGCCCATTCGGCAGTTTGCGCCGGTGCAGACCGTAGTGTTCCAGATAGTTGACGATTTCAAGCAGCGTAAAGGATACAAAGGCCTGGCCGAGGAAGAACATCGCCCCCTTCCAGCCCCACAGCACGGAAAACAGCACCAGCCACGCGGCCGACAGCGCATACCACCAGATCAGCTCGTTCTTCAGGGACCACAGGCTCAACCCCTTGCGTGCCAGGTGTGCCTTCTGAAGCTTCCAGGCATTGAGGAAGTTGTGCAGATAGGCATGTGGCAGGAACGCATACAAGGACTGGTTATAGCGGGCCGAGGAGGCATCTTCGGGCGTCGAGACATTCACATGATGGCCCCGAAGATGCTCCACCTTGAAGCCACCGTAACAGATCATGGAGAGCAGAATGCCGCCGACCCACTGCTCATAGCGGGTGTCCTTGTGTATGAGCTCATGTGCCACGGTGATCGCCAGCCCGCCCACGGTCCCCACGGACATCAGCCAGCCAACGGCTCCGACCGTACTGAACGGCGCGGTGGTAAAAATGTGCGCGCCCCAGAGAATCAGCGCCAGATAGCCTGGCACAAATGCCAGGGTCAGCAGACGGTAGTACATCTCCTGTTCCATTTGGGGGACCTGACTGGCCTCGTCCGGATTGGCAGGATCCTGACCGAGCAGCGCATCCAGTATCGGCACCACACCAAAAACAAAGAGTACCGTACCCCAGGCAAACAGGTTCAGATGGCCCCATTCCCGGGCGGCCCACCAGCTGATAAGCGGAAAGGCCATGGGCAGGGCAAAGAGCATATAGGCGTATTTTTTGATGTGGATCATCGTGGATGAGGGAATTGCAGCAAGCATCGGTGAGCTCCTCTCTTTGTTTTTGTCTTATGTCATCATTAAAGGCTTAAACTGTAAGATTGTCAAACAATACAACAATGAAGTTGTCAGGCGTGTGTTTCATCGGGGCTGTGATAGAATGCGGGCACAAAGAGTGAGGTGGGTGTATCCATGCAGTTTCAGGCGCCGGAGAGTCTGGCAGAACAGATTGCCCAGCATGTAGGGCGGCAGATCATCACCGGACAATTGCAAGCGGGTGAGCGCATACAGGAGATGCGCATCGCCTCCGAGTTGCAGGTCAGTCGCGGATCCGTCCGCGAGGCGTTGCTGATTCTCGAGCGGCGTTATCTGGTCGATATCTTTCCCCGGCGAGGGGCGGCCGTGTCGTACCTGACAGCCGAGCACGTGGTGGCCCTGTACGACATGTACGAAGTGTTGCTCAAGCTGTTGGTCACGCGGTTCATGACCCGCTGGGACGAAACGGATATCGTGCCGCTCGTCAATCAGTTGCAGCGCATCAACAAGCTGGTGCTGGCCGAGGAGCCTGATATCGCGGCTATCATTGAGGCTGGTTTCGAGCTGATGGAGTTGTGCTACCCACGGGTCGCCAATCCCTATCTCAAGGACACACTGGACAATTTGCGCCCCGCCATCAGCCGCACCTACTATCTGGCGATGAGGCAAAAACCGGAAGAGCTGTTCCGCTCCATGCAATTCTTCAATCATATCGTCAAGGCAGTCCAGGAGCAGGATATGCGTGAGGCCGAGACGCTGATTGCCCGTTTTGCCAAAGATCAGCGTGCACTGATTCTCGGGGTTCTGGCTGGCGATCCACCGATGGCGGATATGGCCAGCGGAGGCCGGCCAGCGCCATGAGGCTCAAGGCCATCAAGCTGGCCGGGTTCAAGTCTTTCGTGGACCCGACCACCGTCAGCTTTCCCAGCAACATGTCCGCGATTGTCGGGCCCAATGGTTGCGGCAAGTCGAATATCATTGATGCCGTACGCTGGGTCATGGGGGAGTCATCGGCCAAGCACCTGCGCGGTGAATCCATGACCGACGTCATCTTCAATGGCTCGACAGCACGCAAGCCGGTGGGGCAGGCAAGCATCGAGCTGATCTTCGACAACACCCAGGGCAAGCTGGTCGGCGAATATGCGGCCTTCTCGGAAATCTCCGTGAAGCGCAGGGTCACGCGTGAGGGCCAGTCCCAGTATTTTCTCAACGGCAGCAAGTGCCGCCGCAAGGACGTGACAGACCTGTTTCTCGGTACCGGGCTGGGCCCGCGCAGCTATGCGATTATCGAGCAGGGCATGATTTCCAGGCTCATTGAGTCCAAGCCCGAAGAATTGCGCGTCTTTATCGAGGAGGCGGCGGGGATATCGCGGTACAAGGAACGTCGCAAGGAAACTGAATCACGTATCCGTCGTACGCAGGAAAACCTGGAGCGCCTCCGGGATGTACGTGAAGAACTGGATCGCCAGCTGGAGAAGTTGCGCCGCCAGGCACGGGATGCGGAGCGTTACAAGGCCCTGAAAGGGGATGAGCGCGCCTTGACTGCACGGCTGACGGCCCTGCGGTGGACGGCACTGGATGAGCAGGTGGCCACCGCAGAGGCCGCAACGCAGGAGGTGGAGGCCCGGCTGGAGGACGAGCTCAATGCCCGGCTGACGCTTGATGGCCAGCGCGAGGCGAGACTGCAGGAGCAGGATGATCAGTCCCGGGCGCTGGATGAAGCGCAGCAGCGCTACTTTGACACGCAGTCGCGCATGGCACGGCTGGAGCAAAGGATTCAGCATGCGGCTGAACGGCGCCAGCAACTGGAAGCAGACAAGGAAGCCCTGGCGCGTCAGCTGGACGAGCTGGTTGCCGAGCAGGTACGTGAGCGCGAGACCCTGTCTCAGTTGCAGGAGGAGCTGGCTGAGCTGGAGCCTGAGCTGGAGGAGCGCCGTTTCGTTGAAGAAGAAAAGGCATTGGCACTGGAAGACGCCGAGGCGGCCATGCAGGCCTGGCAGGAACGCTGGGATACCTTCAATGCTGAAACCAGTGAGCTGAAACATGCCGCAGAGCGCGCTCAGGCAGACGTGCGACAGCAGGAGCAACGCCTCGATGATCTCAGGCGCCGATGTCAGCGTATGGATGAGACCCTGACCGGGCTGGCTCTCGATGAAACCGAAGCGGCCCTGGCCGAGGCACAGCTGGAAGCTGAAGCCTGCCAACAACGATTGCAGACCTCCCGGCAACTCCAGCAGGATGCGCGTGAAGCGTTGCTGGCCAACGAACAGGCCCTTGAGTCGGTGACAGATCAGTTGACCGATCTGAACCAGCAGCTCAGTGCGTTGGAGGGCGAGCGCGCATCACTGGAGACCTTGCTGTCCGAATCGAAGAACGAAGATGGCCTGAGCCGCTGGGCCGAAGCTGCGGGTATTCAATTGCTGCGCCTGCTTGACGAGGTTGAGGTGAGCGAGGGCTGGGACGCGGCAGTAGAGGCCGTGCTCGGCCAGCGACTGAGTGAATCAAGGGTGATGCAGGGAGATTGGCCAACAGTTTGGCCAGAGGTTGGCGCCAGGCTGGTGAGTCGTGTGCAGGGCGTAGCGTGCACATCCTGGCCGGACGATGCACTGGCCCGAGCCGTCAAGGCGCCGGCTGCGGTATTGGACTGGCTTCAGGGCGCCCGGAAGGCCGCCGATTTCGATGCCGCCCTGGGGGCGCGGGACGCACTGGGACCGGGTGAGTTCTGGGTGACGCCCGAAGGTCATCAGGTGGGGCGGGAGTGGGTCATTCGCTCCGGGCAGGCACAGGATGACAGCTTGCTGGTACGCAAGCGACGGCTGGATGCAGTGTGTCTGCAGATCAGCCAACTCGAGCATGACCGTGAGGCCTGCCAGGTGGAGCGGGATGCGTTGGTGCAGGCCCGGGCAGAGTTGCGTGAGCGCCTTCAGAGTTCCGAGCAGGCTCTGCAGCGTGCGCAGCGTGATGAAGCCAGCCAGATGGCACAGATGGAGGCCTTGCGGGCCAAGTGCGACCAGATGCGCGAGCGCCGCTCTCAGATCATTGAGGAGCGTGAAGAACTGGCCGGGCAGGCAGAGGACCTGGCCGTGGCGCTGGAAGTGGCACGCAATGCCTGGGACGAGGCCGTGGCGCGGCTGGAAGCTGTGGGTGAGCGCCGGGAACAGTTGCTGGACGAACGCGATCAGACGCGCAGTCGCATGGACGAGTGCAAATC